>NZ_JABAEE010000180.1:0-1251 GCF_023701885.1 Pseudomonas sp. CG7
TGAGCTGGTCTAATAGTCCCGGACACCTCAATAGGTGAAACTACACCTATTGAGGAATATTCCATGACCAAGAAGTACAGAAAATTCGACGCCGCTTTCAAGCTAAGAGTCTGCAAGATGATTGTTGACCAGGGCCTGAGCGTGAACTCCGTTTGTACCGATTTAGACTTGAGTGACACGGCCGTGCGCCGCTGGGTCCAGCAGTACCAAGCCGAGCAGTTAGGTGGTACAGGGATTGGCAAACCGTTAACCAGCGAGCAACAGCGTATTCGTCAGCTTGAGCAGCAGATCCGCGAGCTGAAGACGGACAACGACATATTAAAAAAAGCTACGGCCTTCTTTGCCCGCGAATTGAAGTGATCCACCAATTGGTTCACCAAATGCAATGCAAGGCCTACCCGGTAATACGTATCTGTCGGGTTTTGCGGATCAGCCGTTCGGGGTTCTATGAAGCTCGTCAGAGGTCTTTTAAGCCGAAAGTTGTCTGTGCGGTTGCAGCTCAGGTCAAAGCTACGTTCGTAACCAATGAGCACTGTTATGGCAGTCGTCGGGTGATGAAAGCGCTGCGTAGCAATGGCGTATCCATTGGGCGGCACAAGGTCCGTCGGCTGATGAAACAACAGGATTTACGCCCGATCTGGAAGCGCAAGTTCGTCCATACCACCGACAGTAATCATAATTTTCCGATAGCTGAAAACCTGCTCAACCGCCAGTTCAACCCCGAGAAGATCAACCAATCATGGGTTGCTGATATCACTTATATTCGCACCCGAAGCGGCTGGCTGTACTTGGCGGCTGTCATGGATTTGTATTCACGCAAGATCGTGGGCTGGGCCATGGCACCGCATATGCGCGCCGAGTTGGTGTGTAGCGCTATGCAACTGGCCATCACACAGAGGCAGCCTGAACCGGGTCTGGTCGCGCATTCAGATCGGGGCAGCCAGTATGCAGGCGTTACTTACCAAGCCTTGCTGACACGACATGGCTTGCGCTGCAGCATGAGCCGCAAGGGCAACTGCTGGGACAACGCAGTCATGGAGCGTTTCTTCTTGAACCTGAAGATGGAGCGCGTTTGGAGGAAGGACTATGCCAACCATGATGAAGCAGTCAAGGACGTCACGGATTACATTGTGCGGTTCTACAATGAACGACGAATGCATTCATCGTTAGACTATTTGCCGCCCAATCAGTACGAGCGGCAAACAGCCTGAAAACACCGATTGAGGTGTCCGGAAAAAGTTGACCACCTCA
>NZ_JABAEE010000181.1:0-1213 GCF_023701885.1 Pseudomonas sp. CG7
TACTTCTTGGTCATGGAATATTCCTCAATAGGTGTAGTTTCACCTATTGAGGTGTCCGGGACTATTAGACCAGCTCATTGCTTTGCGGTGACGTTGAATATCCACAAAGGTTTTGGGAACGGCAGGGTCCTGTGGCGAGGGAGCTTGCTCCCGCTGGGGCGCGCAGCGGCCCCAAAAAAGCGATGAGCGCTACGCACTCAAGCGGGAGCAAGCTCCCTCGCCACAAAAGCCTTCCCAGCCATCACGGCACAGATTGATCCACGGTAAACACTGTGGGAGCGAGCCTGCTCGCGATAGCGGTGGCTCAGTTAATGAAGATGTTGGATGTGCCGGCCCCTTCGCGAGCAGGCTCGCTCCCACAGGGGACTGGGTGCACACATGAATTTGTGTCTGCTGAAGATCCAGTGTGGGAGCGAGCTTGCTCGCGATAGCGGTAGTTCAGTTACCCAGATTTGGATTGGCTACCGTCATCACGAGCAAGCTTTGCTCCCACAGGATAAACGCAGTCCGATCAGGAACCAGGTCGGCTATCAGGCCGCCTCGGGGAGGACGTTGATCTCGGGCGCCCCGTTAACCACGCTGGCCGCACGCAGGCATTGTGGAGTGGGCAACCCGGCATGGATGCCGGGTTAGCCGCGCTGGGCCATGGATGGCCCTTCGCGGCGGCCCACGGAGCAATGCCGGAGTGAGGGCACACCGAGCCTAGGCGAGGTGCCAAGTGGTGGGGCAGAAGCGTTTTGCTTACTTTTGCGCTTCTCAAAAGTGAGCCGCCGTCAGGGCGGAACCCTAAGTGGCCGTTACCGCAGCAATGGATATGTACCCAATTCAATCCAAAAAAGCCTATCTGGAATTTTGTCTGAAACATCCATGATCAAGTGGACGGTCTGTCAGACGCACCGAAGTTTCCGACATGTTTTTAAGGTTGTCCCTCGGAAGCGAGGACTCTAGCCTTTGGGTGTCGCTGCCAATTCAGCGACCGGATTTGACCGTCCGAGAAATCTAGACGCGCCAGCGTTCCAAGACCTAGTTCAGGCGCTTTTCTTCCGTCTGAGGTATCGTGTCGCGGCAGCTGTGCGTGGGACGTCTTCGGACGTGCCGGTTTTCTTGATTCCCGGTCGGTCAACCCGCGTACAGCTGCCCTTTTTTGTTTGACCGCGAAAAGTGGTGGCTCCATTGAATCAGGAGCTCTAAATGATCAAAGAAACCCCCAACC
>NZ_JABAEE010000182.1:0-1188 GCF_023701885.1 Pseudomonas sp. CG7
TGTGGGAGATTCTATGGTTGAGGGGAAGCCCTCAAGCCGCTTTTGGTTGGTATTCGCTTTGCCCTTTCAGCAGAGCGAATACGATCCGAGCAAGCTTGCGTGCCAGTATCACTAGCGCCTGGGTGGTAGCGAAGCCTTGAGCTCTTAGTTTTTCATAAAAGCCTTTCCAGGCAGGCGTACGGCTAGCCGACATGGCTGCGTTGTGCAAAAGCCGACGAACTTCCGGATCGCCTCGTTTGCTCAAGCTTCGGCGGTCGTCTTTTTGTCCTGATTGGGACACTCGCAAATCCATCCCCAAGAAGGCAATGAAGGCGTCTGCGTTTTTGAAGTCGCCCCGCTGAAACGCCGTAAGTAAGCGGGCTCCGGTCAGAAATCCGATGCCCTCGACCTTCAGGCAATGGTTCAGTTGACCTAGCAAACCAGCATTTTTCAGATGATCCTTGATCGTCTTCTCGATCAATGTCTCAAGCCTCTGCATGGCGGCGATTTGCTCGGCGAAAGCGGTCTTGAGCAGCGGCTCATTGGCCCAGCTTTGTACCAGGGCGACTCGAGCCTGAACCAACGCAGCGCGACGGCGGAAAAGGCTTAGAAGCTGGCGATACAACGGAGATGGCGGCGCCCATGGATGAAGCTCATGCCCTTCGTTCTTCAGGTAACGAGCCAGCAGCTTGGCGTCCAGCGCGTCGGTTTTGGCGCGTACTTTTACGCCTTTGCGGTAATGGTGAAGTTCATAACCGCCCACCATATAGATCGTGCAACCGGCCTCATAGGCCAGATCAGCAAAATCCAAGTGATAGATATTGGTCGACTCAATGGCGACATCGACGGGCCCCGGCAGTACTTTCAACCACCTTTTGATGGCCGCCTTGTCGTTGGGAATCGCTTCCAACACATCAAGCTCTGCGTGATAGATCACCAGCTCGTTCTTGGCGACATCCACGCCCACGATCGGCTTTGTGACAGAAACCGGCATTGCCATTGAAAATCCTCCGGGCTAAGGTTTGAACACTTGAAGGGGTCACCCAGAGGCGCAGGCTTGTCTCTATCGTCGATCCAGGCCGAAGCATTCTTTATCGGCGCTTGGGTGAAAGGAGGAGGGGCGAAATCTCCCACGGTCTGTACTGCGCGAACAGTCAGAATCGAGCCTTGTCCCTCCTCCTCCCTTCAAGTCCTACCATACAAGCGAGC
>NZ_JABAEE010000018.1:0-48478 GCF_023701885.1 Pseudomonas sp. CG7
GGCGCACCGAAGATCACGGCGCACAGTGCCGGGATCACCAGGAACAGCGCCAGGCCCACCCAGAATTTATGGAACGGTTCGCCGGTCGCTTCGAAACGCTTGTTGGCCCAGCGGGTCATCAGCACGATGGCGACGATCGCCAGCACGACACTGGCCACGAACGGCCAGAACCCTTCCGCCATCAGCGCCGCCGGCATGTTGAGGCCGCGGCTGCTGACGAAGAAGGTGTCACCGAAATTGTGGGCAGCCCGTGGTCCCGGCATCGTCAGGAATACGGCGAAGTACCAGAACAGGATTTGCAACAGCGGTGGAATGTTACGGAAAACCTCCACATAGACGGTCGCCAGCTTGGAGATGATCCAGTTCTTCGACAAGCGTGCGACGCCGATGATGAACCCCAGGATGGTCGCCAGAATCACGCCGATGAAGGTCACCAGGAGGGTGTTGAGCAAACCGATGACAAAGACGCGGGCATAGCTGTCCGCTTCGGTGTAGTCGATCAGGTGTTGGGCGATGCCGAACCCGGCACTGCGCTCCAGAAAGCCGAAACCGGACGTGATGCCCCGGTGTTCCAGGTTGGTCTGCGTGTTATCGAACAGAAACCAGCCCAGCGAAATAACCGCCACGATGGTGACGATCTGAAATACCCACGCACGCACTCGTGGATCGCTGAGGCTGAGCCTCTGCTTAGGTGCGCCGATTGAATTTTGCATGAAGTGCCCCGCAAAGAATGGAACAGAACATCACCCGGTGGTTGGCCCACCGGGTGATAGAACCATCAGCGCACTGGTGGTGCGTATTGGATGCCGCCTGCGTTCCACAGAGCGTTCAGACCGCGATCGATCTGCAGCGGGGTGTCCTTGCCGAGGTTGCGCTCGAACATTTCACCGTAGTTGCCGACTTGCTTGACGATCTGCACGACCCAGTCCTTCGGCAGCTTCAGGTCTTTACCGTATTCACCGTCAGCGCCCAGCATACGAGCGACGTCCGGGTTCTTGGTGGACTTGGCTTCAGCTTCGACGTTCTTCGAAGTCACGCCTGCTTCTTCGGCATTGAGCATGGCGAAGCCAGTCCAACGCACGATGGCCAGCCACTCGTCGTCGCCGTTACGCACGACCGGGCCCAGTGGCTCCTTGGAGATGGTTTCCGGCAGGACCACGTAGTCCTTCGGCGAAGCCAGCTTGCTGCGCTGGGCGAACAGTTGGGACTTGTCGGAGGTCAGCACGTCGCAACGACCGGATTCCAGCGACTTGGCGCTTTCATCGGAGGTGTCGAAAGTGATCGGGGTGTACTTCAGGCCGTTGGCGCGGAAGTAGTCGGACACGTTCAGCTCGGTGGTGGTACCGGCCTGGATGCAGATGGTCGCACCGTCCAGTTCCTTGGCGCTCTTGACGCCCAGTTTGCTGTTGGCCAGGAAACCGATGCCGTCATAGTAGGTAATGAAGCCAGGAAACTTCAGGCCCATGCCCGCATCACGGGAGCTGGTCATGGTGGAGTTGCGCGACAGCATGTCGATTTCCCCGGATTGCAGCGCGGTGAAGCGCTCCTTGGCGTTCAACTGGCTGAACTTGACCTTGGTCGCGTCGCCAAACACCGCAGCGGCCACGGCACGGCAGAAGTCAGCGTCGATACCAACGATCTTGCCGGTGGAATCAGGTACCGAGAAACCCGGCAAGCCGTCACTTACACCACATTGCACAAAACCTTTCTTCTGCACGGCATCCAGGGTTGCACCCGCCTGAGCGAACCCGCTGACGCCGAGGACTGCTGCTGCAGTCACGACTGCCAGGGTGGATTTCAGTAACTTCATTCAAACCTCCAGTTTTGCTCTTGTTGTGTCGGAGCTCGAGCCCTGTCGCACCCTTTTGGGGCATTGCCGACCCTTGTTGGCTTTTTTTAGGGTCAACCGACGTCTGGACTTTCGCTATGGGTCTACTAATGAGGATGTCCGTAAACAGTGGTCATGCCCATCTCTCACCAATCGGCCGAACGGGCTGTAGCCCTTCACGTTCGCGAAGCCCGTAGCGGCTATTGGCGAACATTCATCACCGGATTTCTGATATCCCATGCGGCGCGTCTAACTGATAGTGTTACCGCGCAGCGTAAGAATCATCACTCAGCTACCCCATAGCAAAGCCCGTACCAGACCGCTGCGCTTAGGCCATGTAAAACACGTCAAGACAAAAACTTTCAACTTTGCGACATCTAATTAACTGAGACACCGGAAGCGCACTGTAATCACGCACTGATTGAGCGCACCCGCACAGATTTGGAGCACAACCATGACCGACCCCTTGATTCTCGAGCCCAGCGGCACTGTTGACGCGTGCGTTATCTGGCTCCACGGCCTGGGCGCCGATCGTTTTGATTTCCTGCCGGTCGCCGAAATGTTGCAGCAAAGCCTGCTCACCACACGTTTCGTTCTACCCCAGGCCCCGACGCAAGCAGTAACGATCAACGGCGGCTATGCCATGCCCAGTTGGTACGACATCCGTGCCTTGAGCCCGGCGCGGGCCATCGACGAACAGCAACTCGAAGCCTCGGCGCAACGGGTCATTGACCTGATCGAAACCCAGCGAGCCAGCGGAATAGACGCCTCGCGGATTTTCCTCGCCGGCTTTTCCCAAGGTGGCGCGGTGGTCTATCACACCGCCTTCGTGAAATGGCAGGGCCCGCTGGGCGGCGTGGTCGCACTGTCTACTTATGCACCGACCTTCAGCGAAGAACTGCAATTATCGGCCAGCCAGCAGCGCATTCCGGTCCTGGCGCTGCATGGTCAGTACGACGAAGTGGTACTCAACCCCATGGGACGGACCGCTAAAGAGTATTTAAAGCAGCATGGTGTCACCGTGACATGGCAGGAATACCCAATGGGCCACGAAGTGTTACCCGAGGAGATTCGCGACATCGGCACCTGGCTGGCCGAGCGGTTGCGCTAAGCGGCCAATCGCCACGCCGGTCCTTTGACGATCCCACTACGCCGCGCCCGTTTCTTGCATTACACTGGCCGGCGTACATTCCTTAACCAATCGATGAGATGACCGTGCTCAAAGCACTCAAGAAGATGTTCGGTAAAAGCGAGGCCGAGCAACTCGCGCCTGGCCCCACAGCGCCGACCCACGGCCCGAGCCATACCGATGCGCAACAACCGCGCCGGGCGGCACCTGTTGCACAGGCAACAAAAGAACCCGTCGTCCAGCCTGTCACGGCCCCCGAGCCCGAGAAACCTCGCAACGAAGCCCCCAGGCCGCGCCGCGAACGCGCACCGAAACCACCGGTCGTCGCCTGGAAACTCGAGGACTTCGCCGTAGCACCCCAGGAAGGCAAGACCCGCTTCCACGACTTCAAGCTCGCCCCTGAATTGATGCATGCCCTCCAGGACCTGGGTTTCCCCTATTGCACGCCGATCCAGGCGCAAGTGCTCGGTTACACCCTCGCCGGCAAAGACGCGATCGGTCGCGCCCAGACCGGCACCGGCAAGACCGCCGCGTTCCTGATCTCCATCATCACCCAATTGCTCCAGACCCCGCCGCCCAAGGAACGCTACATGGGCGAACCGCGGGCACTGATCATCGCGCCGACCCGTGAGCTGGTGGTGCAGATCGCCAAGGACGCCGCCGACCTGACCAAGTACACCGGCCTGACCGGGATGACGTTCGTGGGCGGCATGGATCTCGACAAGCAACTCAAGCACCTCGAAGCCCGCCACTGCGACATCCTGGTGGCCACCCCGGGCCGCCTGCTGGACTTCAACCAGCGCGGCGACGTGCACCTGGACATGGTCGAAGTGATGGTGCTGGACGAAGCCGACCGCATGCTCGACATGGGTTTCATCCCACAAGTGCGCCAGATCATTCGCCAGACCCCACCGAAAAGCGAACGCCAGACCCTGCTGTTCTCCGCCACCTTCACCGAAGACGTGATGAACCTGGCCAAGCAGTGGACGACCGACCCGGCCATCGTCGAGATCGAAGCCGAGAACGTCGCCAGCGAAAACGTCGAGCAACATATCTACGCCGTCGCCGGTGCCGACAAATACAAGCTGCTCTACAACCTGGTCAACGACAACGGTTGGGAACGGGTGATGGTGTTCGCCAACCGCAAGGACGAAGTGCGGCGTATCGAAGAACGCCTGGTGCGTGATGGCGTCAACGCCGCCCAACTCTCCGGCGACGTGCCCCAGCACAAGCGTATCAAGACCCTCGAAGGCTTCCGCGAAGGCAAGATCCGCGTACTGGTTGCCACCGACGTGGCCGGTCGTGGTATCCACATCGACGGTATCAGTCATGTGATCAATTTCACCCTGCCGGAAGTACCGGACGATTACGTGCACCGTATCGGCCGCACCGGTCGTGCCGGGGCCGCTGGGGTTTCGATCAGCTTCGCCGGTGAAGATGATTCTTACCAATTGCCGTCGATCGAGGCGTTGCTGGGGCGCAAGATCAGTTGTGAGATGCCACCGACGCATTTGTTGCGGCCGGTTGAGCGCAAGCGTCCTTAACCGTCCTACAGAACAAAAAGCGCAGCCACGACAGGCTGCGCTTTTTTTTGCCCGGGATATTGCTCGAATAAACTAAAAGTCCATAATGGACAAATTAGTTTCCAAGCCCATCCCGGAGTCCCTATGTCCAGCACGCCTTATGTCATGACCCAAGCGACAGCCCGAGAACTGCTCGGACAGGTCGATGTGCCACACATCTTGCGCAAGCTGTTTCGTGATCTCGCGGCCGGGCAAGCGGTGCAGCCCCCCCAGCAATTGGTGGTGTTTCCCCAGGGTGCCGGGGACTTCATCAATTACCTGGGCGTGCTGGCTGAAGAGCAGGTCTACGGGATCAAGACCTCGCCCTACATCGTGCGCGAGCAAGGCCCGTTGGTTACCGCCTGGACCTTGCTGATGTCGATGCAGACCGGCCAACCGCTGCTGCTGTGCGACGCCGCCGAACTGACCACCGCCCGCACCGCCGCGACCACTGCCGTCGCCGTCGATGCCCTCGCCCCGCATACCGCCCGGCGCTTGGTGGTCATTGGCAGCGGCGCGGTGGCGCGGGCGCATGTGCACTACGTCAAGGACCTGCGGGACTGGCAAGGCATCAGCCTGTTTTCGCCCGGCCTGAAAACCAAGTCGGCGCAGGAACTTGCCTCGCTCACCGGCCTGGACCCGCGCCTGCAAATCGCCGACACCCTCGAAGCGGCGCTGCACGATGCCGATGTGGTGATGCTCTGCACCTCCTCCGCCAACGCCGTGTTCGACCCACGGACCTTGGGCAGACCAGCGCTGATTACCTCCATCAGCACCAATGCCCCACGCGCCCACGAAGTACCGCCCCACTGCCTCAATGACATGGATGTGTACTGCGACTACCGTCAGACCACCCCGGGCTCGGCCGGCGAAATGCTGATCGCAGGCGAACAGCACGGCTGGCAAGCGTCGAGCATCATCGGCGACTTGCCTGAATTGCTCAGCGAACACGTGGCGCGTCCCGACTACCACCGCCACGTATTCTTCCGCTCCATCGGCCTGGGGCTGGAGGATGTTGCGCTGGCGAATGCCCTTTACCGGTTGCACCACCACTGACACAACTCGATTCCCTGTGGGAGCGGGCTTGCTCGCGAAGGCGGCAGCACATTCAACATTCATGTGGCAGACACCCCGTTTTCGCGAGCAAGCCCGCTCCCACAGGTTCCGCGAACGCCCGGCAATGTGCTCGACAGGAGAGCTTCATGACCTCAGCAGACTTCATCATCATCGGCGGCGGCATTGCCGGTGCTTCCACCGGTTACTGGCTGGCACCCCACGGCCGGGTCGTTGTACTCGAACGCGAATCGCACCCGGCCTACCATTCCACCGGACGCTCCGCGGCGCTGTATACCGCGGCCTACGGCACCCCTCAGGTGCGGGCGCTGACCCAGGCCAGCCGGGATTTTTTCGACGTGCCACCGGCCGGTTTCTGTGAGCACCCGTTGCTGAGCCCACGGGGCGAAATGACCGTGGACTTCACTGGCGACCCCGCCGAGCTGAACAACCAATACCTGAGCGCCAAGGCCACGGTGCCGCAGATGCAACTGCTCAGCGCCGACGAAGCTTGCGTGAGGCTGCCGATCCTGCGGCGGGAAAAGGTCCACGGGGCGATCTATGACCCCACGGCCTGCGACATCGATACGGATGCCCTGCACCAAGGCTACCTGCGTGGCATCCGTCGCAGCGGCGGCAGTGTGCACACCGACAGCGAAGTGTTGGGCCTGGGCCGCGATGACCAAGGGCTTTGGCAGGTGAAAACCGCCAGCCAGACCTTCACCGCCCCCATCGTGATCAATGCCGCCGGCGCCTGGGCCGATCAACTGGCCGAAATGGCCGGCGCCCGCAAACTGGGCCTGCAGCCCAAGCGCCGTGCGGCGTTCATCTTCGCCGGCCCCGAGGGCGTGGACATCCACGACTGGCCGATGCTGGTGAGCCTCGACGAATCCTTCTATATGAAGCCCGACGCCGGCATGTTCCTCGGCTCGCCGGCCAACGCCGACCCGGTGGAACCCCACGACGTGCAGCCGGAAGAGCTGGACATCGCCATGGGCATCTACCAGATCGCAGAGGCCACCACCCTGACCATTCGCCGTCCAACCCGCACCTGGGCCGGGTTGCGCAGTTTCGTCCACGACGGTGATCTGCTGTCCGGGTTCGATCCGCAGGTGCCCGGGCTGTTCTGGGTCGCGGCACAGGGCGGCTACGGCATCCAGACCTCCCCGGCCATGGGCCAGGCCAGTGCGGCGCTGGTGCGTGGCGAACCGCTGCCCGAAGCCCTGGCGCGTTTCGGCCTGAGCAGCGCCATGTTCTCTCCCGAGCGCTTGGGATGAACCCACTCAGGTGACGCATCGCCACGATTGCGGCACACTCCCCCCGCGCCCCTGTTCCACGGGGCGCTGACGCTGCCTGGAGCCCTATCATGACCGCTTCGCCCTCCGATACGGCGCTGGAAAACTTCCGCACCATCGCCGACGCCATCGCCACGCTGTTCTACCCCCACGCCGAAGTGGTGCTGCACGACCTGCGCACCCAGAAAGTCGACTACATCGCCAATAACCTGTCCAAGCGCGAAATCGGCGATGACTCGTCCCTGGAAGACATGCTCAGCGAGGACGTCAGCGAACGTAACATCGGGCCGTACGAAAAACTGAACTGGGACGGACAGAAGATTCGCAGCCTCAGCAGCGTCCTGCGCGATGCCCAGGGTCGTCCGTTGGCGGTGTTGTGCATCAACCTGAATATTTCGCTGTTCGAGAATGCCAAGGCCGCGTTGGATCTGTTCCTGTCGCCGGGCAAGCTGATCCCCCAGCCAGATTCATTGTTTCGCGATGACTGGCAGGAGCGGATCAACACTTTCCTGCACGCCTGGATGCGCGAGCGTCAACTGAGCCTGAACCTGTTGACCCGCGACCACAAACGCGAGCTGGTATTGGCGCTGCATGCCGAAGGCGCGTTCAAAGGCAAGAGCGCGTCCAACTATGTGGCCAATGTGCTGAACATGGGGCGGGCGACGGTGTACAAGCATTTGAAGGAGTTGAAGGGCTAAGGTTTGTGTTGCCTGGCCTGACGCCATCGCGCGCAGGCTCGCTCCCACATTGGATCTCTGTACCCAGGTCCCTGTGGGAGCGAACTTGCGCGCGATGACGGTCAATCAGTCACCATAGATATCCGACTTGAAATACTTGGCCTGGATCTTCTGATACTCCCCATTCGCCCGAATCCCATCAATGGCCTTGTTCAAGTCCGCCACCAACTGGGTATTGCCTTTGCGCACCGCAATACCAGCGCCCTCACCCACGTATTTCGGGTCCTTGAGCTCCGGCCCGACGAACGCGTAGCCCTTGCCACGAGGCATCGACAGGAAGTCTTCCAGGGGGATGGTGTCGGCGAAAATCG
Source organism: Pseudomonas sp. CG7 (assembly GCF_023701885.1). Classification (NCBI taxonomy): domain Bacteria; kingdom Pseudomonadati; phylum Pseudomonadota; class Gammaproteobacteria; order Pseudomonadales; family Pseudomonadaceae; genus Pseudomonas; species Pseudomonas sp. CG7. The sequence goes on from NZ_JABAEE010000018.1 coordinate 7,916, forward strand.
CGTCCAGGCGACCGGACGCCAGGTCCATGTAGATTTCTTCGTTGTTGCTGTAGCGCTTGACGACCACGCCCTTGGGTTCGAGAACTTCAGTGGCGTAGCGATCCGTGGTGGTCGCCCGTTGCACGCCCACGGTCTTGCCCTTTAGGCTGGCGTACTGGTCATCGACCACCGCCCCTTCCTTCATGACCAGGCGAGATGAGGTGAAGTAGTACTTGTGGGTGAAATCCACCGACTTCTTGCGTTCTTCGGTGATGGTCATGGACGACAGCGCCAGGTCGATTTTTTTCACCTTGAGCGACGGGATCAGCCCGTCGAACTCACCCTCGATCCACTCGCATTTGACCTGCATCTGGGTGCACAAGGCGTTGCCAATGTCGTAGTCGAACCCCTCGATTTTCCCTTCCGATGTCTTGGAAGCAAACGGCGGATAAGCTGCCTCGATGCCGATGCGCAGGGTTTTCTCAGCGGCGAACAGGCCGCTGGAGGCCATCAGGCTCAAGGCCAGGCCGGTGATAAGGGGGAGTTTGCTCATGATGTTCTCTCGCGGTTGTTGTTGGTTTGGCAGAGAAAGGTGGGCGCGACTGTTTTGTACTTATAAATCCATAGTGGACTTTAATGTACATATCGTCAATTGGGGGAAACAGGGAATGTGATGGGAGGCTGATGGCCCCTTCGCGAGCAAGCTCGCTCCCACAGGGATCTGTGTAGGACACAAACATCATGTACAACGAAGATCCACTGTGGGAGCGAGCTTGCTCGCGATGACGGACTAACAATCAATGAGAGCCTGTAGGGGAGTTACTGCTTCCAGCGATCCGCCGCCGCATGATCACTGTCCCGCCCTTCCACCCAGCGCGGCCCGTCGACGGTGTTTTCCTTCTTCCAGAACGGCGCGCGGGTCTTGAGGTAGTCCATGACAAAGGCGCAGGCGTCGAACGCCGCCTGGCGATGGGCACTGGCGGCCCCGACGAAGACAATCGGCTCGCCCGGCTCCAGCGCCCCGATACGGTGCAACACCTCCAGCTTGAGCAACGGCCAGCGCTGTTCGGCCTCGGCGGCGATCTTGCCCAGGGCTTTTTCGGTCATGCCCGGGTAATGCTCCAGGAACATCCCCGACACATCGAGGCCGTCATTGAAATCGCGCACGTAGCCGACAAAGCTCACCACCGCCCCCACGCCGACATTGGCCGCATGCATCGCGTTGACTTCGACACCCGGGTCGAACGGTTCGACCGGCACACGAATCGCCATGGCTCAGCCTCCGGTCACGGTGGGGAAGAACGCGACTTCGTCACCGTCCGCCAGCGGCTCGTCGAGCTGGCACAGCTCTTCATTGCGTGCGCACATCAGGTTTTGCTCTCTCAGCACCTCGGCACCGTCACGCTGGGCAAGCAATGCGCGCACGTCGTCGACCGTGGCGAAATCGCCTTCCACCTTTACCGAGTCCACGCCTAGCGCTTCGCGGTAGCGAGCAAAGAACTTCACGGTGATGTTCATGATGCATCTGCCTGGAAATGGCCGCTCTTGCCGCCGAGCTTTTCCAGCACCCGCACGCCTTCGATGGTCATGCCCCGGTCGACGGCCTTGCACATGTCATAGATCGTCAGCGCAGCGACGCTGGCGGCGGTGAGCGCTTCCATTTCCACGCCGGTCTGTCCCGACAGTTTGCAGCGGGCGACGATGCGCACCCGGTCCTCGCCTTCGGCATTGAGCTCGACCTTGACGCTGGTGAGCATCAACGGGTGGCAGAGCGGAATCAGGTCACTGGTTTTCTTGGCGGCCTGGATGCCGGCAATGCGCGCAACGGCGAATACATCGCCCTTGGGATGACCGCCGCTGACGATCATCTGCAGCGTGTCGGGCAGCATGCGCACAAAAGCTTCGGCCGTGGCCTCACGGAAGGTCACGGCCTTGTCGGTCACATCAACCATATTGGCGCGACCTTGGGAATCGAGATGAGTCAGCACAGGGTTACTCCTGATCAGGAACATCGATTGTAAACCCGTGGGTCAGATTCCGGCAGGGCTGATTGTCGCACCTGCTTTTATCCTGGATTCGGAAGTCACTGCAAAACCCTTGTGGGAGCGAGCTTGCTCGCGATGACAGGGGGTCAGGTACCTATTTTTATCTGATCCACCGCTATCGCGAGCAAGCTCGCTCCCACAGGAGGTTTCGTATCGCCATAAAAAAACCGGGCGACCTGGTGGTCGCCCGGCTTGGCTGGGGTTACAGATGGGATTCGGCGTATTCGGCCAGGATCGAGCGCGGTACGCCCTGCAGGGTGATGTGGACCCCGTTGGGGAAGTCCTTGAAGCGTTCGGTCAGGTAGGTCAGCCCGGAGCTGGTCGCGGACAGGTAAGGGGTGTCGATCTGCGCCAGGTTACCCAGGCACACCACTTTGGAACCGGCACCGGCACGGGTGATGATGGTTTTCATCTGGTGCGGCGTCAGGTTCTGGCATTCGTCGATCAGGATCAGGCTCTGCTGGAAGCTGCGCCCGCGAATGTAGTTGAGGGATTTGAACTGCAACGGCACTTTGCTGAGGATGTAGTCGACGCTGCCATGGGTGCGTTCGTCATCCATGTGCAAGGCTTCGAGGTTATCGGTGATCGCCCCCAGCCACGGCTCCATTTTCTCCGCTTCGGTACCGGGCAGGAAACCGATCTCCTGGTCCAGGCCCTGCACGCTGCGGGTGGCGATGATGCGCCGGTAGCGTTTGCTGACCATGGTCTGCTCGATAGCGGCGGCCAGGGCCAGGATGGTCTTGCCGGAACCGGCGGCGCCGGACAGGTTGACCAGGTGGATATCCGGATCGAGCAAGGCGAACAGCGCCAGGCTCTGGTAGATGTCACGAGGCTTGAGGCCCCACGCCTCTTGATGCAACAGCGGTTCCTGGTGCAAATCGAGGATCAGCAATTTGTCGACCTGGATTTCCTTGATCCAGCCGACGAAGCCTTGTTCATCGATAATGAATTCGTTGATGTGCACCGCCGGCAGGTTGTCGATCAGTTGCACCTGGTGCCAGGTGCGGCCATGGTCCTGGCGGGTCTCGACCTTGCTCACACGGTCCCAGAAGGAACCGGTCATGGTGTGGTAGCCATTGGGCAAGAGCGAAACGTCGTCGACCAGTTGGTCGGTGCTGTAGTCCTCCGCCGCGATCCCGCAGGCGCGGGCCTTGAGGCGCATGTTGATGTCTTTGGTCACCAACACCACGGCCTGGTCCTTGTTGCGCGCGTGCAGGTCGATCAACTGGTTGATGATGATGTTGTCGTTCAGGTGTTCAGGCAGCACCAGGTTGGGTTCGGTGCGCTTGCTCATCAGGATCGAGAGCAGGCCCTTGGGGCCACTTTTGCCGCGCTGGATCGGCACGCCGAGTTCGACATCTTCCGGGGAGGCATCGCCCAGGGTCTTGTCGATCAGGCGGATCGCCTGCCGGCATTCGGCCGCAACGCTGTGGTGCCCGCTCTTGAGCTTGTCCAGCTCTTCAAGCACGGTCATCGGGAGGGCAACGTGGTGTTCTTCGAAGTTCAGGAGCGCGTTTGGATCGTGGATCAATACGTTGGTATCGAGTACATAGAGGATTGGCTGGTTGGAGGAAGGGCTACGTCCGTGGTCATCCATACTCGGTCACCTATGTGGGGGCCATTCGACGCAATACCGTGACAGTGCTGCGCCTCGAGGTAGCCACCGAATTCACCCGCGAGGATTCAGGTGAACTGCACACAATTGGGTCTTGGAAGACGCCACCTGTGTTGCAGGTTTCGGCGGTCTGACTTCTTGATACTCCAAAAACCATGACAGGAAAAAGCACTTTGACGTTTTTTTGAAGTTTATTTTTCAGAGTGACGAATAACCCTTGGCGTACCGCCGTCGCGCCGTTAAAGTCGGAAGTCCGGTTGTCACGAATGTGTCCCGGGTTTTCCTCCCTCCCCAATGTTTCCGGGCTTTTTCCGGTTTCAGCGAAACGCTTCCTGGCAGTCCGCCCAACCGATCCCGCTCTGCGCCGTCTGCGCCATGAGCCAGGGCATTGCCGTTTTCACCCCATCCTGCTTGGCGTTGAAATTGATCACCCCGTGACGCCACAGCAGCATCAGGGTCAGCACACGCTGGGCGCTTTGCTCAGGCTTGAGCCGATTGCCGCTGTCCTGGGGATCGATGTCCCACAGCGCCACTTGCAGGCCCTGCTGCCGGAAAAACCCTTCGGCATCGCCTCGACGCTGGCCTTGGGGCGGGCGGAACAGCGGCACGTAATTCTCGGGCAACTTGCCTTTGACCAGCTCGACACTGCGCCGGACCGAGTCTTGCCAGTCCTGCCAATGGCTGTGGGAACGAAACTCCCAGCCCTGCACACCCACGCACTGCCCCGCATACAACATTTGGAGGCTGTTGGCCGAGCGTTCCTCCAGCCGCGCCTGGATGTCCTTGCCCAGCACGAAGAAAGTGCCGTTCATGTTCGCCTTGCGCAGGTAATCGGTCAGCCACGGGGTGTTGTCCGGCACCACGTTGGCGGCGCTGTCGAAGGTCAGCAGGAACAGCCGATCGTTCATGTTCTCGCCATTGCGTTCGTAATCGCCGAAACGCGCGACTTCACTGCTGGTTTGCGGAAAAAGTGCGGCTTTACGCAGCAGTTCATCGCGATATTGGGTATGGAAAATCTGGCTCGGCGCCGCCCATTTGATGTAGTAGGAGTTGTCATCCAGATGGAACCTGCGAGCCTCTTCGCGCAGGGTGGCCATGTCCTCGACCAAATAACAGAAAGAAGCATCCTGATCGCAACTGCGCTGGGCAAAGTTGTAATTGGCCAGCAGCCGCTGCCACAGCCGTGCGCGAAGCGCGTCGACCGCGGCCATGTTGACCGTGCGCAACCCCAAGTACTGCTTGAGCGCGATTTCATCCATGGCATCGATATCCAGCAGGCCCCGGGCGAACATCAGGATCTCGGCCCGCGAGGCCACGTCGAACAGCGTCGGGCTGGTCAGTTGTTCCGGCCAGGTGCTGCGGTCCAGGGTGGCGACGTCGTTGGGCGCGGCACTGGCACCCAGGCTCAACAACCAGGCCGATAACAGAAGGGCGATGCGCAAAAGGGATGTCTCCATAACGAAACCCGCGCGGCATGATAGCTGATCCTGACGCGTCCCCCTTGCGCAAACTTGGCGGACAAGCCCTTGTGGCGAGGGAGCTTGCTCCCGCTGGGCTGCGAAGCGGCCCCAGAATTTTTGCGGTCGCTGCGCAACCGAGCGGGAGCAAGCTCCCTCGCCACAAAAGCGCCTGCCCAGGAGAGCAACCATCCAAACACGCCCATCCATCACCTATCACCCCAATAGCTGGAGTCCACCCGGACAACCCCCTAGAATCGCCGCACCTTCAAGGAGACGAACGCATGCTGATGGTGATTTCCCCCGCCAAGACCCTCGATTACGAAACACCGCCGGCCACCGCGCGTTTCACTCAGCCGCAGTACCTGGATCACTCCCAGGAACTGATCCAACAGCTGCGCGAATTCTCGCCGGCACAGATCAGCGAGCTGATGCACGTCTCCGACAAGATCGGCGGCCTCAATGCCGCGCGATTCGGCAGCTGGACACCGGCGTTCACCCCGGCCAATGCCAAGCAGGCGCTGCTGGCTTTCAAGGGGGACGTGTACACCGGCCTCGATGCGCAAAGCCTTGGCGAAGCCGATTTCGACTATGCCCAGCAACACTTGCGCATGCTCTCAGGCCTCTATGGCCTGTTGCGACCACTGGACCTGATGCAGCCCTATCGCCTGGAAATGGGCACGAAGCTGGCCAACTCCCGGGGCAAGGACCTGTATGCCTTCTGGGGCACGCGCATCAGCGAATGGCTGAACGAAGCCTTGGCCGAACAGGGCGACGACATACTGTTGAACCTTGCTTCCAATGAATACTTCTCGGCAGTCAAGCGCAGCGCACTGAAAGCACGCGTCATCGATACCGAATTCCGCGACTTGAAAAATGGCCAGTACAAGATCATCAGCTTCTACGCCAAAAAAGCACGAGGCCTGATGAGTCGTTTCGTCATTGAAGAACGCATCAACGACCCTGCAGCACTCAGCCAATTCGATGTTCAGGGTTACCGCTTCAACGCACAACAGTCGAGCCAGGACAAACTAGTGTTCTTGCGCGATCACGCTCCCGAATAAGGCATAACCTTATATCGCCCCTGATCGGGGGCTTCGATCAAGCCCCGATCTATCATCTTAGTTCCCCGGCTGTTTCGCCAGTTTCATGACGCCAATAAATCGACCCTCTTCCCCGCTAACTTTTCTTTCACTCGACACTCGTCAGTTTTTTGCGTAGTGGCACCAAAATTTTTTATCAGTAGTGGCACAAAACTATCTACCCCTCCTAACTCCCCATTAATAAAGGCTGAAACGGCAAGTGCCATCATATTGAGGGCGGTGCCATCTTCGATAATATTTCGAAAAATTACGAAAATCGCGATGAGCGGATCGGAACTATGTGAAATTGCACGGCTCATACCACCCGTAACGATTCTCACGGAGCGTGTAAGAGATGACTTACACAGACCGTCGATCCAAGTAACCAAGTTGTCATGGCAATTTAGCGAAACGGTCGCCTATTTGGATCCATCTTATAAAGGACAGGAGATAACGCACCATTACTATCCCCTACAAGGCCAAGGCTGCGCCCCTATAACGTGCTCACCCGAGCACACAAGCTTCTGATTTTGTGGGCTTTTCGCCAGGGATTGGAAGTGAAGGACCTTTGCACGAGCGTTCCCGACAACGAGGACTGGCTGCATAACAGGGCAGGTCATAACAACTAGGCCGCTTTGCGCACAACTTGAGTGCAATTATTTAGACACTCGGAACTTAGTATGCCTGCACACGGCACTGTGGCGCCTGCATTCCACACTTCCGAGTGCACGATGACCGCTGAACACTATTAACTCCGGCCATTTAATGGCGTGAAAAACAGAGGTAAATGCGATGCGCATTAGCATATTTGGTTTGGGTTACGTCGGTGCAGTATGTGCCGGTTGCCTGTCTGCACGGGGCCATGATGTAGTTGGCGTAGATGTCGCCAAAGACAAAATCGACATGATCAACGCGGGCAAATCGCCGATCGTTGAACCTGGTCTTGGCGAGCTATTGGCGCAAGGCATTCAAACAGGCCGACTGCGCGGTACAACCAACTTCGCCGAAGCCATTCGTGATACTGACTTGTCGATGATTTGCGTCGGTACACCCAGCAAAAAGAACGGTGACCTGGAACTGAACTACATCGAGGCCGTGTGCCGCGAGATCGGTTTTGTCCTGCGTGACAAGACCACCCGCCACACCATCGTAGTGCGCAGCACCGTATTGCCGGGCACCGTGGCAAACGTTGTCATCCCGATCCTGGAAGACTGCTCCGGCAAGAAAGCCGGCGTCGATTTCGGTGTCGCGGTCAACCCAGAGTTCCTGCGCGAAAGCACCGCGATCAAGGACTACGACCAGCCGCCAATGACCGTGATCGGTGAGTTCGACACCGCTTCCGGTGACGTTCTGCAGTCGCTGTACGAAGAACTCGACGCGCCGATCATCCGCAAGGACATCGCCGTTGCCGAGATGATCAAGTACACCTGCAACGTGTGGCACGCCACCAAGGTGACCTTCGCCAACGAGATCGGCAACATCGCCAAGGCCGTCGGCGTCGATGGTCGTGAAGTGATGGACGTGGTCTGCCAGGACAAGACCCTGAACCTGTCCCAGTACTACATGCGCCCAGGCTTCGCCTTCGGCGGCTCCTGCCTGCCCAAGGACGTTCGTGCCCTGACCTACCGCGCCGGCGCCCTGGACGTGGAAGCACCGCTGCTCAACTCGTTGATGCGCAGTAACGAATCCCAAGTGCAGAACGCCTTCGACATCGTCTCCAGCCACGACAAGCGCAAAGTCGCGCTGCTGGGCCTGAGCTTCAAGGCCGGCACCGACGACCTGCGTGAAAGCCCGTTGGTAGAACTGGCGGAAATGCTGATCGGCAAGGGCTTCGACCTGAAGATCTACGACAGCAACGTCGAATACGCCCGCGTCCACGGTGCGAACAAGGATTACATCGAGTCGAAGATTCCTCACGTCTCGTCCTTGCTCAACGCCGACTTCGACTCGGTGATCGACAGCTCCGACATCATCATCCTGGGCAACCGCGACGAGAAGTTCCGCGCGCTGACCGAAAACGTACCGGAAGGCAAGCAGGTCATCGACCTGGTCGGCTTCATGTCCAAGGCCACCAACCCGAGTGGCCGGACCGAAGGCATCTGCTGGTAAGTCTGTTTGCCGGCCAGGGCATGCCCTGGCCGGCCTTTCGCCTGCCTTAACCCATCGGGCCGCCCACAAGGCCCGCCCGAGATAGAGACGGATGCAGATTATGCACAGGCTAAAGCACGGCCTGCTTCAGGCCGCCGGTTGGCTGTTTTACATGAGTTTATTGATGGGCATCGCCATGGCGCTGCCCACGTCCACGTTCGACTCCGAATCCAAGGATTTCATCTTCCTGATCGGCGCCGTGGGCATCTGGCGTTACTCCATGGGAGCGACGCATTTCGTGCGCGGCATGATCTTCCTGTACATCGTCTACCCGCACCTGCGCCGCAAGGTCCGCAAGCTGGGCAAGGCGGCGGATCCGTCCCATGTGTACCTGATGGTCACCAGCTTCCGGATCGACGCGCTGACCACGGCCCAGGTCTATAGCTCGGTCATCCGCGAGGCCATCGACTGCGGGCTGCCCACCACCGTGGTCTGCTCCATCGTGGAAATGTCCGACGAACTGCTGGTCAAGAGCCTCTGGGCCCGCATGAACCCGCCAGCGCGGGTCAAGCTGGACTTCGTGCGCATTCCCGGCACCGGCAAGCGCGACGGCCTGGCCTTCGGTTTCCGCGCCATCTCCCGTCACTTGCCGGACGACCGTGCCGTGGTGGCGGTGATCGACGGCGACACCGTGCTCGCCGAAGGCGTCGTGCGCAAGACCGTGCCGTGGTTCCAGCTGTTCGGCAATGTCGGCGGCTTGACCACCAACGAGTTCTGCGAAGTGCGCGGCGGCTACATCATGAGCGAGTGGCACAAGCTGCGCTTCGCCCAGCGACACATCAACATGTGCTCCATGGCGTTGTCCAAGCGCGTGCTGACCATGACCGGGCGTATGTCGGTATTCCGCGCCACCGTGGTCACCAACCCGGACTTCATCGCCGATGTGGAAAGCGACTCGCTGCAACACTGGCGCCTGGGTCGCTTCAAGTTCCTGACCGGCGATGACAAGTCGAGCTGGTTCAGCCTGATGCGCCTGGGCTACGACACCTTCTACGTGCCCGATGCGGCGATCAACACCGTCGAGCATCCGCCGGAGAAGAGCTTCATCAAGGCCAGCCGCAAGCTGATGTTCCGCTGGTACGGCAACAACCTGCGGCAGAACTCCCGGGCTTTGGGCCTGGGCATGCGGCGTCTGGGCCTGTTCACCTCGGTGGTGCTGTTTGACCAACGGGTGTCGATGTGGACCTCGCTGCTGGGCCTGACCGTGGCCTTGATCGCCAGCTTCAAGTACGGCACCGCGTTCATCCTGGTGTACCTGCTGTGGATCGGCATCACCCGGTTCCTGCTGACCCTGCTGCTGTCGTGCTCCGGACACAAGATCGGCCCTGCCTACCCGGCGATTCTCTATTACAACCAGATAGTCGGTGCCCTGGTGAAGATCTATGTGTTCTTCCGCCTCGACCAGCAGTCCTGGACTCGCCAGCCCACCCACCTGACCCGTGATCTCGCCAGCTTTCAACGTTGGTTCAACACTTGGTCGTCTCGGACCATGACCTTCTCCGCCGGCAGCATATTTGTCGCCGTGCTGCTGACGATGGTCTGACCGGACTTGAATGAATTAACTAGGAAATCGCCCCTATGAACACCGCCGTGAATGTCAACGTAGTGCATGAATCCGAAGCCCAGCGCCAACACGCCCGGGTCAAAATCCCGGCCAAGCTGCGCTTCTTCGGTCCCGACCGCACGCCCATGGAAGTCAAGGTCCTGGACCTGTCCGCCGGTGGGCTGTGCTTCAACGCCGGCCAGCTGCCGCTCAAGGTTGGCGAGACCTACAAGGCTCGCCTGCAATTCGTCATCGACAACCTCGGCCTGGCCATGGACGTGGAATTGCAGATCCGCTCCTACGACCGCGAGACCGGCCGTACCGGTTGCCAGTTCCAGAACCTGGAGCCGCGGGACATCTCGACACTGCGTCACATCATCACCTCGCACCTGGCCGGCGACATCGTCGGTGTCGGTGACGTGCTGGCGACCCTGCAGCGCGACAACTTCACCAAGGCTCGCAAGCAGAAAGACGACAACGGCGGCATGAGCGCCTTCGGTCGCCTGCGCGCCGTGACCTTCAGCCTCGGGATCTTCATCGTTGGCCTGGCGGCGTTCGGGTTCATCTTCAAGTCGGTGTATGGCATGTACTTCGTCAGCCACGCCCAGGCAGGCCTGGTGAATGTACCGGGCATGGCGATCACCATGCCGCGCGACGGCACCGTGCAGAGCCTGGTCAAGGCCGACGGCGCAGCCGCCAAGGGCGCCCCACTGGCCACCTTCAGCACCAGCATGCTCGATGTGCTCAAGGGTCACCTGGACGACAACCAGTTGCAGCCATCCAAGGTCGAAGAACTGTTCGGCAAGCAGATGACCGGCACCCTGACGTCGCCGTGCGACTGCATCGTGGCCCAACACCTGGTTGCCAACGGTCAGTACGCCAGCAAGGGCGACGTGATCTTCCAACTGGTCCCACGGGGCACTGAAGCCAACGTCGAAGCGCGCTTCTCCTATCGCCAGTTCGGCGACGTGCGCCCAGGCACGCCGGTCAGCTTCCAGGTCGCCGGCGAAGACACCACCCGTACCGGCAAGATCGTCAGCAGCACCAGCCTGAAAAGTGCCGACCTGTCCTCCGATATCCGTGTGCTGATCCAGCCTGACGAACCCTTGGACAGCGCGCTGGCCGGCCGTCCGGTAGAAGTCACCAGTGACCGTGGCCCGAACCTGAACTGGCTGATCGACAAAGCCATGGCCGTCGGTATTTAAGTCGAGGATATGCCCGTGATCACTCCACAAAACAACAATGCACCGCGTTCCCTGTGGGAGCGAGCTTGCTCGCGATGGGATCGACGCGGCCTGTCTGGTACTCCGAGCGGCCTGCATCGCGAGCAAGCTCGCTCCCACACAGGCTATGCGTTGTGTGCCTTGGCACTGGCCGTCAGCCTGGCCGGTTGCGCCGGCCTGCCCGATCAACGCCTGGCCAACGAAGCCCTCAAGCGCGGCGACACGGCGTTGGCGCAGCAGAACTACCAGCAACTGGCCGACCTGGGCTACAGCGAAGCCCAAGTAGGCCTGGCCGATATCCAGGTGGACAGCCGCGATCCCGAGCAGATGAAAAAAGCCGAGGCGACTTACCGCGCCGCGGCCGACATCTCGCCGCGGGCCCAGGCGCGCCTGGGTCGCCTGCTGGTGGCCAAGCCCGGTTCCACCGAAGCGGAAAAACACGAAGCCGAAGGCCTGTTGAAGAAAGCCTTCGCCAACGGCGACGGCAACACCCTGATACCGCTGGCGATGCTGTACTTGCAATATCCCCACAGTTTCCCGAACGTCAACGCCCAGCAGCAGCTCAGCCAATGGCGCAGCGCCGGTTATCCGGAAGCGGGCCTGGCGCAGATCCTGCTCTACCGCACCCAAGGCACCTACGACCAACACTTGGATGAAGTCGAGAAGGTCTGCAAGGCCGCGCTGGCGACCACGGACATCTGCTACGTCGAACTGGCCACGGTCTATCAGAAACGCGGCCAGCCGGAACAGCAGGCCGCGCTGCTCAAGCAGATGCAGGATGGCCACGCCCGTGGCGTCGTTTCCGCCCAGCGCGTGGACAGCGTCGCCCGCGTCCTGGCCGATGCCAGCCTGGGCAAGACCGATGAAAAGACCGCCCAATCGCTGCTCGAAGGCATCGCCCCTGGCTACCCCGCTGCCTGGGTCAGCCTGGCGCAACTGCTCTACGACTTCCCGGAACTGGGTGACGTCGACAAGATGATGCAGTACCTGGAAAACGGCCGGGCCGCCGACCAGTCGCGCGCCGATCTGTTGCTGGGCAAGCTGTACTACGAAGGCAAATGGGTTCCGGCCGACGCCAAGGTCGCCGAGGCGCATTTCCAGAAAGCCGTGGGCCGTGAAGTGTCCGCCGACTATTACCTCGGCCAGATTTATCGCCGCGGTTACCTGGGCCAGGTGTACTCGCAAAAAGCCCTGGACCACCTGCTCAAGGCCGCCCGCAACGGCCAGAACAGCGCCGACTACGCCATTGCCCAGCTGTTCTCCCAGGGCAAGGGCACCAAGCCCCACCCGGTCAACGCCTACGTGTTCAGCCAGTTGGCCAAGGCGCAGAACACCCCGCAAGCCACCGAGCTTGCCCAAACCCTCGAAGCACAATTACCGCCGGAACAACTTGCACAAGCGCAACGCCTGCTACAACAAGAGCAGGCCATTCGCGGCGCAATGAGCCCCGATACGCTTGAACTGCAAGCCCTAAAAGAAGATGACGGCGAGGAACCTCTATGAAGCTTTTGAAGCTCAATCCTTTTGTACAGGCTGGTATTGGCCTGTCGTTTGCCCTGTTGTGGTCCAGCCCGACCCTGGCGGCCCTGACTGACACCAAGAACTTCGGCCTGGAAGTGAAGATCACCGGCCAGTCCGAAGACGACCGTGACCTCGGCACCCAGAGCGGTGGCGACGTCAACGGTGTCGGCCTGGACTTGCGTCCGTGGGTCTACGGCGAAAGCGAAAGCGGCGCCTGGAGCGCCTACGCCATGGCCCAGGCCGTGACGTCCAGCGACATCATCGAGACCGACACCCTGCAGCAGTCCGATGGCAGCACCCAGCAAACCGACAGCGGTGATCGCGAAGCCAAGAAAAGCTACCTGGCCATGCGCGAGTTCTGGATCGGCTACCGTGGCCTGACCCCTTACCCGGGCGAGCAGTTGAAGTTCGGTCGCCAGCGCCTGCGCAACGACGACGGCCAATGGCGCGACACCAACATCGAAGCCCTGAACTGGACCTTCGACACCACCTTGCTGCGAGCTAACCTCGGCGTGGCCGAACGGTTCAGCGAATACCGCACCGACCTCAAGGAACTGTCCCCCAAGGACAAGGACCGCATGCACGTCTATGGCGACGTGGGCTACCAGTGGATGCCAGGCCAGTGGGCCGGGATCCGTGCCCACCACTCCCATGACAGCGGCAGCCTCGATTACCCGACCCCGGGCGAAGCCACCGACACCCTGGACAAGACCGAGAACGGTGACTTGACCTGGCTGGGCCTGGAAGCCAACAGCGACGCCTACAACTGGCGCAACACCAACACCGTCAACTACTGGGCGAGCCTCACCGGCATGACCGGCGACCGCGACACCGTCAACCCGCTCAATGCCGACGGCACACGCCCAACAGAAGCCAAGCACAGCGATGACGTCGACGGCTGGGCCACCGACCTGGGTATCCGTCTGCGTCTGGACCCGCAATGGCAAGTCGGTGCGGCCTATGCCCGCGCCAGCGAGGACTACGAGCAGAACGGCCTGCAAAGCAACCGCTCGAACTTCACCGGCACCCGCTCGCGCGTGCACCGTTTCGGCGAAGCGTTCCGCGGCGAAATGGCCAACACCCAGAGCGCCAGCCTGTTCGGTTCCTGGCAACTGCGTGACGAATACGACGCAAGCCTGGTGTACCACAAGTTCTGGCGCGTGGACGGCAACAAGCCGGTGGGCAGCAACGGCATCAACGCCGTGGAAAACAACACCGACGACGTGACCGGCGCGATCCTGTCCACCTCGACCCTGCCGCTGCGTGATGGCGCCAAGGACCTGGGCCAGGAAGTCGACCTCGTCGTCACCAAGTACTTCAAGCAAGGCCTGCTGCCGGCCGCGCTGAGTCAGTCCATCGATGAGCCGTCGGCGCTGGTGCGCTTTCGTGGCGGCGTGTTCAAGCCAGGCGACGCCTACGGCAAAGAGGTCGATTCGTACATGCATCGCGCCTTTGTCGACGTGATCTGGCGCTTCTGATGCGAATGGCCATGGGAGTGCCCGATATGAACCGCTACCTCAGGAACAGCCAGGCGATGAAAGGTTCGATCAGCCTGTTGGTCGCAGCGATGCTGCTGGCCGGCTCGCCGGCGTTCGCCAACGTTGAACCGGTGGTCAAGCCGGGCAACGTGGCCAAGGAACTGCAACAAGCCAAGACCTACACCGTCAGCAGCGCGCCGACCGCACCGCTGGAGCTGGCCGCGCCGACCCTGCCCGACCTCAAAGGCTATACGCCCGAAGCGGTCGCGGCCAAGATCGTGCGCAGCAAGCCCGGCAAGATCAGCGTGCGCCGGATGATGCAGGAAAACGCCTTGAAGGACTTCATCGGCGGCGACAACAAGATGGCCGAGTGGGTGGTGCGCCAGCGCGGCATCCCACAGGCCATCTTCATCGACGATGGCTACATGAACCTCAAGGACCTGGTCAAGAAGGTGCCCAAGCAGTACCTCAGCGAAACCTCGCCAGGCGTGTTCCTGGCCAGGATTCCGATTGTGGTCGGCCAGAAAGGCATCCTTGAGATCGACAAGCAGACCCAGGAGTTGCGCCTGTCCCAGGAGGGCGGCGCGTTCCTGGGCAACGATGGCCGGATGTTCATCCGCGACACCAAGGTCACCGGCTGGCGCGAAAAGGAAAACGGCCCTGCCACGTTCCGCTCGCCCAATGAATTCCGTCCGTTCCTGCTGTCCTGGGGCGGCACCGAGACCTACATCGTCAACAGCAAGATGGCCAGTTTCGGCTACGCCAACAGTAAGTCGTACGGGGTGAGTATTTCCCAGTACACGCCGAACATGGCCAAGGTCCTCAAGCGCCCGGAACCGACCGGCTGGATCATCGGTTCCGAGTTCTCGGACATGTGGTACGGCTTCTACTGCTACGAAACCAACGACTTCGTGGTCAAGAGCAATACCTACAAGGACAACATCGTCTACGGCATCGACCCCCACGACCGTTCCCATCGGCTGATCATTGCCGACAACACCGTCTACGGGACCAAGAAGAAGCACGGGATCATCATTTCCCGTGAGGTCAACGACAGCTTCATTTTCAACAACCGCAGCTACGACAACAAACTCTCGGGCCTGGTGATCGACCGTAACAGCGTGAACAACCTGATCGCCTACAACGAGATCTACAAGAACCACACCGACGGCATCACGCTGTACGAGAGTGGTGACAACCTGCTGTGGGGCAACAAAGTGATCAGCAACCGCCGCCACGGCATCCGGATTCGTAACAGCGTGAACATCCGCCTCTACGAAAACGTGTCCATGGCCAACGGCCTGACCGGTCTCTACGGCCACATCAAAGACCTGTCGGACACCGACCGGGACATCAAGCTCGACCCGTTCGACGCCCAGGTCTCGCTGATCGTGGTGGGTGGCGAATTGGCCGCCAACGGCAGCGGCCCGTTGTCCATCGACTCGCCCCTGAGCGTCGAGCTGTACCGCGTGTCCATGCTCGCGCCGACCAAATCCAGCGGCATCAGCTTCTCGGGAATCCTCGGCGAACGCCAGGACGAAATTCTTGACCTGCTGGTGCGCCAGCAGAAAGCCGTGCTGATCGACCCTGTCGAACGCCAGACCGAAATGCGGGACTGAGGATGACCTTTATGAACCCACAGATGATCAAACTTTTGGGCCTGTCCGCCCTGACTGCCGGCATTCTCGCCGCCGCAAGTGGCGCGCGCGCCGATGAAGTCAAGGCACCGAGCTTCACCGCCGACCCGTGCTGCAACCTGTGCCCGGCGGCCCATGACGCGAAGAACTACACCACGCGCTACCAGCAGAACTTCACCACGCTGGTACAAGCCCAGGGCGACTGGCTGTTCCGGACCCAGGAAGACCTGCGGACCGAATTCAACACCACCCCGGCCGGCTACAAGCGCCTACAGCAGTTGCACGATGCGTTCAAGGCCAAAGGCGTCGAGCTGGTGCTCGTCTACCAGCCGACCCGGGGCCTGGTGAACCGCAACAAGCTCAACCCGCAGGAAAAAGCCGCTTTCGACTACGAGAAAGCCCTGGCCAACTACAAATCCATGCTCGGCCGTTTCGCCCAGATGGGTTATGTGGTGCCGGACCTGTCGCCGCTGACCAACGAAAACCTGCCCGAAACCCTGCCGGCCCACGATTTCTATTTCCGTGGCGACCAGCACTGGACCCCATACGGCGCCCAGCGCACCGCCAAGGTCGTGGCCGAGAAGGTCAAGCAGATCCCGGCCTTCGCCGACATCCCCAAGCGTGAGTTCGAGACCAAGAAGTCCGGCCGCATGGGCAAGACCGGCACCCTGCACAACATGGCCGGGCAGCTGTGCGGCACCAGCTACGCGATCCAATACATGGACCAGTTCACCACCGAACCCAAGGGCGAGGCCGGCGACGGCGACCTGTTCGGCGATTCCGGCACCCCGCAGATCACCCTCGTGGGCACCAGTCACAGCGGCAAGAACTACAACTTTGCCGGTTTCCTGGAAGAAGCCATCGGCGCCGACATCCTCAACGTCGCCTTCCCCGGCGGTGGTTTCGAGGGCGCGATGATCCAGTACCTGGGCAGCGAAGAGTTCCAGAAGAACCCGCCGAAGATTCTCATCTGGGAATTCTCGCCGCTGTATCGCCTCGACCAGGAAACCATCTACCGCCAGATGATGGCGCTGCTGGACAACAACGGTTCCGAAGGCAAGCCGGCCCTGATGAGCAGCAAGGCCAAGCTCAAGCCGGGCAAGAACGAATTGATGGTCATCAGCCAGAACATGGATCTGCGTAACGGCAGCCACCAGGTCGACATCCGCTTCGCAGACACCTCGGTGAAAACCTTGCAAGCCACCCTCTGGAACATGAATGGGCGCCACGAGGACATCAAGATCGAAAAACCGAATACCTCCGACACCGACGGACGTTTCGCCTTCCAATTGCGTACCGACGAGGACTGGGCCTCCCAGAACCTCTTGGCTCTAGAGGTCCAGGGGCCTGAAGCCGGCAAGGAGCCACTGCAAGTGGAAGCGAAAGTCTGCAAACGCAACGCATCTCCGCAAGCCGGGCAACAAACGGCTCAAATCGGACAATGAGGTCTCGTCTCATGACCAGTACCACGCGCACCCGAACGTTGAAAACGCTGCTGGCGCCCTCCCTGCTGACCCTGGCGATGTTCGCCGGGGCCACGCAGGCGGCGGCCCCGCTGCGCCCGCCACAGGGTTACTTCGCACCGATCGAGAAGGTCAAGGCCGGCGAAGCGGCCAAAGGTTGCGACGCCACGCCGACGCCCTACACCGGTTCCCTGCAATTTCGCAGCAAGTACGAGGGCTCCGACAAGGCCCGCGCGACGCTGAACGTGCAATCGGAAAAAGCCTTCCGCGATAGCACCGCCGACATCACCACGATCGAGCGTGGCGTCAGCAAGCAAGTGATGCAGTTCATGCGTGACGGCCGCCCCGAGCAACTGGAATGCACGCTGAACTGGCTGACCGCCTGGGCCCAGGCCGATGCGTTGATGTCCAAGGACTTCAACCACACTGGCAAGTCCATGCGCAAATGGGCGTTGGGCAGCATGGCTTCGGCCTATGTGCGCCTGAAGTTCTCCGAGTCCCGTCCGCTGGCCAATCACCCGGAGCAGGCGCAACTGATCGAAGGCTGGTTCAGCCGGATGGCCGACCAGGTGGTCAGCGACTGGGACAACCTGCCGCTGGACAAGATCAACAACCATTCCTACTGGGCTGCCTGGTCGGTGATGGCCACCTCCGTGGCAACCAACCGCCGCGACCTGTTCGATTGGGCCGTCAAGGAATACAAGGTCGGCGTCAATCAAGTCGACGCCGAGGGCTATTTGCCCAACGAACTCAAGCGCAAGCAACGAGCCCTGTCCTACCACAACTATGCCCTGCCGCCATTGGCGATGATCGCCAGTTTCGCCCAGGTCAACGGTGTCGACCTGCGCCAGGAAAACAACGGTGCGCTCAAGCGCCTGGGTGACCGGGTGCTGGCCGGGGTGAAAGACCCGGACATCTTCGAAGAGAAGAACGGCGAAGAGCAGGACATGAAGGACCTGAAGGTCGATTCGAAATTCGCCTGGCTCGAACCGTTCTGCAGTCTCTACACCTGCTCGGAGGACGTGCTGGAACGCAAGCACGAAATGCAACCGTTCAAGACCTTCCGCCTCGGCGGGGACTTGACCCGGGTGTATGACCCTTCGCGGGAGAAAGGCGAAAAAGGAAGCTGACACCGTTCTCCCTGCCTGAAAGGGAACCCTGTGGGAGCGAGCTTGCTCGCGATGACGGCGGCACATGCGACTGCGATGCATGCTGATCCACTGCTATCGCGAGCAAGCTCGCTCCCACAAGGGAAAGTGGTCTGTTTCAAATGTAATAAATCCCCCGGTTTTCACGGGGGGGTTTGGGGGGGCTCTGGCCCTTGACTGTTGATTCAACATGGAGAGATCGGGATGGTATTTTCATCCAACGTGTTCCTGTTCCTGTTCCTGCCGTTCTTTCTCGGCTTGTACTACTTGAGCGGGCAACGCTATCGCAACCTGCTGCTGCTGATCGCCAGCTACGTGTTCTATGCCTGGTGGCGCGTGGACTTCCTCGCGCTGTTCGCCGGCGTGACCCTGTGGAACTACTGGATCGGCCTGAAAGTCGGCGCCGCCGGCGTGCGCACCAAACCGGCCCAGCGCTGGCTGTTGCTCGGCGTGGGCGTGGACTTGGCCATCCTGGGCTATTTCAAATACGCCAACTTCGGCGTGGACAGCCTCAATGCGATCATCACCGGCTTTGGTCTGAACCCGTTCATCCTGACCCACGTGCTGTTGCCGATCGGGATCTCGTTCTACATCTTCGAGTCCATCAGCTACATCATCGACGTCTATCGCGGTGACACACCGGCGACTCGCAACCTGATCGACTTCGCGGCATTCGTGGCGATCTTCCCGCACCTGATCGCCGGCCCCGTGTTGCGCTTCCGCGACCTGGCCGACCAGTTCAACAACCGCACCCACACACTGGACAAGTTCTCCGAAGGCTGCACCCGCTTCATGCAGGGCTTCATCAAGAAAGTGTTCATCGCCGACACCCTGGCGGTGGTGGCCGACCATTGCTTCGCCTTGCAGAACCCGACCACGGGCGATGCCTGGCTCGGCGCCCTGGCCTACACCGCGCAGCTGTACTTCGACTTCTCCGGCTACAGCGACATGGCCATCGGCCTGGGCCTGATGATGGGTTTCCGTTTCATGGAAAACTTCAAGCAGCCCTACATCAGCCAGTCGATCACCGAGTTCTGGCGCCGCTGGCACATCAGCCTGTCGACCTGGTTGCGCGACTACCTCTACATCACCCTGGGCGGTAACCGCAAAGGCACGCTGATGACCTATCGCAACCTGTTCCTGACCATGCTGCTCGGTGGCCTGTGGCATGGCGCGAACATCACCTACGTGATCTGGGGGGCATGGCACGGCATGTGGCTGGCCATCGAAAAAGCGGTGGGCATCGACACCAACCCACGCAGCATCAACCCGATTCGTTGGGCACTGACCTTCCTGCTGGTGGTGATGGGCTGGGTGATCTTCCGTGCCGAACACCTGCACGTGGCCGGTCGCATCTACAGCGCGATGTTCAGCTGCGGTGACTGGTCGCTGTCGGAACTGACCCGCGCCAACCTCACCGGCCTGCAGATCGCCACGCTGGTGGTGGCCTACGCCACCCTCGCCTTCTTCGGCCTGCGGGACTTCTACACCAACCGTCCACCGGTCAAGACCAAGCCTGAGGTCAATACCGAAGCCAACGGCCCGGCCACCGCGCAACCGGGAATGATCAAGGCCGTGCCGGGTGAGAACCCAGCGGCGATCCACGAGCCGGGCTACACCGTCGGCGTCGAGGCCCAAGTGCAACCGGCCTACTGGACCGTGGACTGGTCACGCTACGCGATGCGCGCCCTGGTGCTGCTGCTGTTCATTGCCTCGATTCTCAAACTCTCGGCGCAAAGCTTCTCGCCGTTCCTTTACTTCCAGTTCTGAGGGATCTGAACATGACCCGCTCATTACGCATCTTTTACATCGCACTGTTCATGCTGATTTTGACAGCGCTGGGCCTGTGGTCGATGCGCAGCTTCTTCGGCTTCAGCACGAACCCCGACGCGACCGTGCTCAACGGGCGCTGGGCCAAGGCTGTGGAAACGCACTACGACGAAGAGTTTCCGATCAAGCGCCTGGGCACCAACATCTGGGCCGCGCTGGACTACAAGCTGTTCAACGAGGGCCGCAAAGGCGTGGTCCTGGGCCGCGACCAGTGGCTGTACAGCGACGAAGAGTTCAACCCGATCGTCAACGAAGACCAGAACCTGCAAGGCAACTACGCGCTGATCGAAGGCGTGCGCCAGAAGCTCAAGGAGCAAGGCATCACCCTGGTCATGGCGATCGTGCCGGCCAAGGCGCGTCTGTACCCGGAGCACCTGGGTGAAGTGAAGCCTTCGAGCATTCACGCCAACCTGTACGAGGACTTCCATGCCCGCGTGGCCGCGGACAAGATCGTCGCCCCTGACCTGCTCGCCCCGCTGCAGCAGGCCAAGCAAAGCGGCCAGCAAGTGTTCCTGCGCACCGCCACCCACTGGACACCGGAAGGCGCGCAAATTGCTGCGGAACATCTGGCCAAAGCCATTGCCGAACGCACACCACTCAATGGCGAGCCACAGCGTTTCGTCACTGAACCGGCAGAGAAAGTCATTCATAAAGGCGACCTGCGTCAGTTCCTGCCGCTGGACCCGCTGTTCGAAAACCTGATGCCGGCCCAGGAGCCGCTCGTCAAGCGCAACACCCGCGAAGCCGACGACCAGCCGGCCAGCGATGACGCACTGTTCGCCGATGCCCAGGTGCCCGTGGCCCTGATCGGCACCAGCTACAGCGCCAACCCGAACTGGAACTTCGTCGGTGCACTCAAGCAAGCCCTGCACAGCGACGTCGTCAACTACGCCGAAGACGGCCATGGCCCGATTCTGCCGATGCTCAGCTACCTCAAGAGCGACGCCTTCAAGAACAGCCCGCCACAGGTGCTGATCTGGGAGTTCCCTGAACGTTATCTGCCCGTGAACAACGAGATCGGCGACGCCGATCCGCAGTGGGTCGCCGAACTCAAGCAGGCCGGCGCCCGCCAACAGAACGTAGCTGCTAACACACAATCCGAGACGCCCGACCGGGCGCAAAACTGAAAGAGAGGTCCACCATGACTTTCAACACTACTCCTCGCCGTCTCGCTGCTCGCTCCTTCAAGGCTGTTGCCCTGGTCGCCAGCATGAGCGCCCTTTCCTTCTCGGCCTTCGCCGGTGACTCGGCCCTCTACGGTCCGGTCGCGCCAAAAGGCTCGAGCTTCGTGCGGGTGTACAACGCCAGCAACGCCGAAGTCAGCGCCACCGTCGGCACCACCAACATCAGCGACGTAGCCCCACTGGCCAGCAGCGACTTCAGCTTCATGCCCGGTGGCGACTACAGCGCCAAGGTCGGCAGCCAGTCCGTGCCGGTGAAACTGGCCTCCGATCACTATTACACCCTGGTCAACAACGCCACCGGCCAGCCGCAACTGATCGAAGAGCCACCGTTCAAGAACAAGCAGAAGTCCCTGGTCCGCGTACAGAACCTCAGCGACAAGGCACTGACCCTCAAGACCGCCGACGGCAAGACCGAAGTGGTGCCGAACGTGGCCGCCAAGGGCCGTGGCGAACGTGAAATCAACCCAGTGAAAGTATCCCTGGCCCTGTACGAAGGCGACAAGAAAGTCGGCGACGTCAAGCCCGTGGCCCTGGAGCGCGGCGAAGCGGCCGTGCTGTACGTGACCGGCTCGGGCAGCAGCCTGTCGCCAGTGTGGGTGAAACGCCCAGTGTCGACCCGCTGATGAACTCACCTGATTGACGCTGTACCCCTGTGGGAGCGGGCTTGCTCGCGAATACGGTCTCACATTCAACATTGATGTTGGCTGAACCACCGCTTTCGCGAGAAAGCCCGCTCCCACCCTGAATCGGGGTGTCAATCGGGTACGGAACAAGAACAAGAGAGTGAAACGACAGAACGCAGTAGCTCTAACAACCATTTCGCTTCAAGGAGTAACAAACATGATTCCGGTGATCTTGTCAGGTGGTAGTGGCTCACGTCTTTGGCCGCTTTCGCGCAAGCAATTCCCTAAACAGTTCCTGGCCCTGACCGGTGAACACACCCTGTTCCAGCAGACCCTCGAGCGCCTGGTGTTCGAAGGCATGGACACGCCGATCGTGGTCTGCAACAAAGACCACCGTTTCATCGTCAACGAACAGCTGAGCACCCGTAAGCTCGAAGCCCAGCGCATCCTGATGGAACCGTTCGGGCGCAACACCGCACCGGCCGTCGCGCTGACCGCGATGATGCTGGTCAACGAAGGCCGCGACGAGCTGATGCTGGTGCTGCCGGCCGACCACGTGATCGACGACCAGAAAGCCCTGCAACGCGCCCTGGCACTGGCCACCGTGGCCGCCGAGCGTGGCGAAATGGTGCTGTTCGGCGTACCGGCCACCAAACCGGAAACCGGCTACGGCTACATCAAGTCGACCAACGATGCGCTGCTGCCCGAGGGCGTGAGCCGCGTCTCGCACTTCGTCGAAAAACCCGACGTCAAGCGTGCCACCGAGTTCGTCGAGGCCGGCGGTTATTTCTGGAACAGCGGCATGTTCCTGTTCCGCGCCAGCCGCTTCCTCGAAGAGCTGAAAAAGCACGATCCAGACATCTACGACACCTGCCTGCTGACCCTGGAGCGCAGTGAGCAGACGGCCGACACCATCACCTTCGACGAAGCCACCTTCGCCTGCTGCCCGGACAACTCCATCGACTACGCCGTGATGGAAAAGACCCAGCGTGCCTGCGTCGTTCCGCTGTCGGCCGGCTGGAGCGATGTCGGCTGCTGGGCGTCGCTGTGGGAAGTCAACGAGAAAGACGCCAATGGCAACGTCACCAAGGGCGACGTCGTCATCCAGGACAGCCGCAACTGCATGATCCACGGCAACGGCAAGCTGGTGTCGGTGATCGGCCTGGAAAACATAGTGGTGGTCGAAACCAAGGACGCCATGATGATCGCCCACAAGGACAAGGTCCAAGGCGTGAAACAGATGGTCAACACCCTCAACGCACAGGGTCGTACCGAGACCCAGAACCACTGCGAGGTCTATCGTCCGTGGGGTTCCTATGACTCGGTGGACATGGGCGGGCGCTTCCAGGTCAAGCACATCTCGGTCAAGCCGGGTGCGTGCCTGTCGCTGCAGATGCACCACCACCGCGCCGAACACTGGATCGTCGTCAGCGGCACCGCTGAGGTGACCTGCGACGAGAACGTGTTCCTGCTCTGCGAAAACCAGTCGACCTACATCCCGATCGCGTCGGTGCACCGCCTGCGCAACCCGGGCAAGATCCCGCTGGAAATCATCGAAGTGCAGTCCGGCAGCTACCTGGGCGAAGACGACATCGAGCGTTTCGAAGACATCTATGGTCGCTCCACCCCAATCGAACGTGGCGTGTCGGTGAAGACCATCGCACAGTAACCCGCAGCAACGATCAGCCGTACAAGAAGCCCCCATCCAGCCCACTGCGTCCCCTATCCGCAGTGGGTTGGGTGGGGGCTTTTTTTGCAAGTAAGTCATGGCCGGGCATCATTGCTTCAACATTGCCCGCGCCCTTCGGTAGGATGTGCCTACGGTAACGGAGGCTTCCACCATGCTTATCGGCGTCTTGCTGGTCATCACCTGGCTCATCCTGCTGTTGCGCTACCCGGCCAAGGCCTTGCCGGTCTCCCTCGCGGCGTTCATCGGGCTGGGACTGGTCGCTGTGTGGGTGCTCTGGCAGGAGAGGCGCGAGACCCGGCAACTGGAGCGCCTGGAACTGCGCCTCAGCTATGCCCCCGGACAGTGCCCCGCCGACCGGCCGCTGTCCCTGACCCTGAAGAACAACAACGACGTGCCACTGCTGGAACTGCGCTGGCGGGTCGCGGCCTATGCACCTGGCGACACCATCAACCTGGCCGACAGCCCCTACGACGCACCACGCTACCGTGGCCCTGGCGAATTGCAGGCCGGCGCCGACTGGCAGGACTGCCTGCCCCTGCCGCCCCTGCGTCCGGGTTATCGCCCGCAAACCCTGGAGTTTCGCGCCGAGCGCTTGCACGGCAGCTTCTCCAACTGATTGCCTCCCCCCTTTTTTGCACAAGGAACGCGCCATGCCTGTTGCGTTGATCACCGGATGTTCCAGCGGCATTGGCCGCGCCCTCGCAGAGGCCTTCAAGGCCGCGGGTTATCAGGTCTGGGCCACGGCGCGCAAGGCTGAGGACGTGGCGACACTCGCCACGGCCGGGTTCACCGCCGTGCAACTGGACGTCAACGACGGCCAGGCGCTGGAGCGGTTGAGCGAACGGATCAACCAACAGCAGGGTGGCCTGGATGTGCTGGTCAACAATGCCGGCTACGGCGCCATGGGCCCGCTGCTGGATGGTGGCGTGCCGGCCATGCAACGTCAGTTCGAAACCAACGTGTTCGCCATCGTCGGGGTCACCCGGGCGCTGTTTCCGGTATTGCGTCGGGCCCGGGGGCTGGTGGTGAACATCGGCAGCGTGTCCGGGGTGCTGGTCACGCCGTTTGCCGGCGCCTACTGCGCCTCGAAGGCGGCGGTGCATGCCCTGAGCGATGCCTTGCGCATGGAACTGGCGCCGTTCGGCATCCGCGTGATGGAGGTCCAGCCTGGCGCGATCGCCTCCAGCTTCGCCAAGAATGCCGGCCACGAAGCCGAACAATTGATCAGCGAGCAATCGCCCTGGTGGCCCCTGCGCGAGGGCATCCGCGCCCGGGCCAAGGCGTCCCAGGACAACCCGACCCCGGCCCACGAATTCGCCGCCGCGCTGCTCAAGGCCGTACAACAACCCAAGCCGCCCCGCCTGCTGCGACTGGGCAATGGCAGCCGGGCGTTGCCGTTGATGGCTGGTTTGTTGCCAAATGGGTTGCTGGAGAAGGGGTTGATGAAGCGGTTTGGGTTGGGCAAATCGCTGTAATCATCGCGTACTTGGCTTCTTGGCTTCTTGGCTGTTGTGGCGAGGGAGCTTGCTCCCGCTCGGCTGCGCAGCAGTCGTAACCCGGCTGGCACGGTTAATCCGTCGCACCGCAATGCCTGTTTTGGGGTGGCTTCGCCACCCAGCGGGAGCAAGCTCCCTCGCCACGGGTGAACGAGAGTTCCGGGGGCAACCGGAAAAAAGTGGGAGCGAGCTTGCTCGCGATGACGGTGGCATAGCCAACATCAGTTCAAGCTGGACCACGGCTATCGCGAGCAAGCTCCCACAGGTTTTTTTGGCTCACCATCACCCACAAGCAAGCCACTGGTCTCAACGCTTGTCGCGTGGTTCTACCACCACCGTGCAGGTCATCCCCGCCGCCAGCAGCACGCCGTCCGGCACCTCATCCAGATGAATGCGCACCGGCACCCGCTGGGCCAGGCGCACCCAGTTGAAGGTCGGGTTGACATCGGCGATCAGCTCGCGGCTTTCGGGGTTGTCGCGGTCGTAGATACCACGGGAGATGCTGTCCACATGCCCCTTGAGCACCTCTCCGCTCATCAACTGTAACTGCGCCGAATCGCCGACCCGCACCTTGGGCAACTTGGTCTCTTCGAAGAAGCCATAGACCCAGAACGAATGCATGTCCACCACGGCCATCTTCGCCTCACCGATGCGCGCATAGTCGCCACGGTGGACGTTGAGGTTAGTGACGTAGCCGTCCACCGCTGCGCGAACCTCGGTACGGGACAGGTTCAATTCGGCGGCTTCCAATTGCGCCTGGGCCTGCTGGTAATCGGCCAGGGCCGAGTCGGCGATGTTGCTGGCGTCGTCGCGATTTTCGCGGGAGATCACCAGGCTGTCCAGGTCGGCACGCCGATGGGCGTTGACCTTGCGCATTTCCCAAGTGGCCTTGCGCGACGCCACCAGGGAGCGCGCCTGCTTCACCGCGATGCGGTAATGCTCGGGGTCGATGCGCATCAGCAGGTCGCCCTTTTTCACCAACTGGTTGTCGCCCACCGGCACCTCGACCACCTCGCCGCTGACATCGGCGGCCACGTTGATGATGTCGGCCCGCACCCGGCCATCGCGGGTCCAGGGCGTGTTCATGTAATGGACCCACAGCGTACGGCCAATCCACAAGGCCAGACCCAGCACCAGCAGCGTCGCCAGCAGGCTGAAGAACTTTTTCATCGCATCGATCTCAACGGTAGACCGTCAGCGCCAGCGCGCCGAACAGACAAGTGAACAGACTCAGGCGCAACAACGCCGGGTGCCAGAAGAAGCGGTACAAATCCACCCCCGACAGGAAACGGTCCAAGGCCCAGGCCAGGCCGGCGGCGATGAAAAACATCAGGGTCATGGTGGGCATGTACACGCCATGGAAGGCGATCTCACGGGGCATGTTCAGGTTCCTGGGGAAGCGTGGCAGGCGGTATGACATAGCCGGCCAACGGCGATTGCGGGTCCAGCAGCGAGGTGCGGATGAAATGCAGGTAGCTTTTCACCCGACGCAGGGCCGAGGTGTCGAAATGCGGGGCGAAGGGTTCGTCGGTGGCCTGCACACGGCCAATGGCGTGGTCCACCGCCACCAGGGCACGCTCCAGATTGCTCGGGTTCGGTTGGCGGAACAGCCGCACCAGCGCCCGCCCCATCACCCGGATCGCCTGGCGCCACGGCTGGCTTTGTGCATAGGCCGGGTGCACCGGCAGGATCGCCTGTTCCTTGCGCAGTTCGATGATCGCGTGGCCGACTTCCAGCACCACGAACATCCAGCGCAGCAAGTCCCGTTGCACCCGAGGCTGCCCCGCCGCCAGCCCGTAGGCCTGATGCAGCAAGTCGCGGCTACGGCTCTCGAAACCCGAGGCCAGGCCCTTGAGCTTGCCACTGATGGCAAACACCACTTGCTCGCGCAGGTCCTGTTCCAGTCGGCGCCATAGCCAGCGGCTGTTGGGCGGCAGAATAATCGCACCGGCCGCGGCGCACACCAGCATGCCGAGGATCATCGCGATGTAATCGTTGATGAAGGCGTAGGGGTTGTAGACCGTCAGGTTGTCCGGCACCGAGCCGGTGCAGAAAAAGATCAGTAGCCCCAGCCCGACCCCGGCGTATTGGGGGCGCGAACTGAGGAACGAGCCCAGCATGATCACCGGTGCCAGCATCATGCAGAGCAGCGGGAAACCATCGATCAACGGGAAGACGAAGAACATCTCGACGAAGCCGATCAACGCCCCGGCCAACGTGCCGCAGGCCATCTGGAAGGCCATGCGCTTGGGGTTCGGCGTCGCGGCCGACAAGCCCACCGTGGCGGCAGCGATCATCGTCATGGTTGCGCCGCTCGGCCAGGCGGTGGCGACCCAGTAGCCGCCCAGCAACAACAGGATGAAAGCAGCGCGAACCCCCGACGCCGTGGCGGCCAGCCAGTTGGTCTGCGGCACGAACGGCTCGTCCCAGCGTTCACGGTCATGGCGATGCTCGGCCAGGGACGCGTGGGTCTGAGCGTAGCCATGCAGGTCGTCGACAAAGCGATACAGCAGTTCATAGGCGGTATGGAAATCCAGCCGTTGCCCGTCGCTCGGCGCGGTGTCCTGGAAAACCGCCCGCAGCCGCCGCACCTGGGCCGGCAAATCGGCCTTGTACTCAGCCAGCGCCGCAGATAGACGGGCCGCATCGCCGTCGGTCAGGGCCCGGCCACTGAAGCCGTCCAACCGTTCGGCCAGGGTTTGCAAACCAGGCTTGATGGCATTGACGACATGACCCGCCGCGCTGCTGCGCAAGCGCTCAAGCAACTGGTGCAAGGCGTTGAAGCGAGTGGTGATGCCCATGAACTCGCTGTTCAAGCGACTGAGCCGACCGTTGCGCCGGCGCATGTGCGGGTCTTCGAACACGGTCACGCTACGCAGGCTTTCCAGGCCCACGGCCTCGGCAATGAAGCTCACGTTGCGCGCCTCGAACGCCTCTCGCTGGCTGCGTCCACGCAGGCCGTCGGTGACAAACAGGGCAAACACCCCGAAGCGCTGGTACAAGGCATTGCGCATGGCGGCACTGGCGGTTTGCGGCAGGATCGCGGCACTGACCAGGGTGGCGCAAAGAATCCCCAGGGAAATCTCCAGCACCCGCCAGACCGCCGCCATGAATGCACCTTCCGGATGGGCCAGGGCCGGCAGGCCGATCATCGCCGCGGTATAACCGGCCAGCACGAAACCGTAGGCGCGGAAATTGCGATAACGCGCCGCCCCCGCCGAACAAAGGCCGACCCAGATCGCCAGGCAAACGAGGAATGGCCCAGTGTTCTGGGCAAACAAGGCGATCAGCGCCACCATCACCGCCGAGCCGGCCAGGGTGCCGAGGAAACGATAGAAACTCTTGGCGAACACCTGCCCACTCTGGGGTTGCATGACAATGAACACGGTAATCATGGCCGTGCGTGGTTGTGGCAATTCCAGGCGCATCGCCAGCCATAAGGTCAGGAACGCGGCCAACAGGACCTTGAAGATATAGACCCAGGTCACCCCGTCGCTACGGGCCCAGTCGAAAAAACCACGGCGCCATTCGAGACGGTACAGCCAGCGGGCAGGGGCGAATAAAGACATCACAATAGAACGACTCAGCATTGTGGCGAGGGAGCTTGCTCCCGCTTGGGTGCGCAGCACCCACTTTGCGGCGCGATTGGAGGGGCTGCTGCGCAGCCCAGCGGGAGCAAGCTCCCTCGCCACAGGGTATGGCCCGAGTCAGGACTGTCGTTGCCGGCCTCAAGCCCGCCACCCAGCGCCGTCACCAGATCGGCATGGGCACTCAACCGGGCCGCCTGCACCTGCTGTTGCACCTGTTGCTGTTTGAACAACAGGCCTTGGGCGGTGAGCACGTTGAGGTAGTCGGTGAGCCCGCGCTGGAACGCCACCCTTGCGATCTCGTAGGTGCGCTGGGCGGCAGCCACCGATTCAGCCGCGAAGACCTGTTGCTTGTCCAGGGACTGGCGGCGGATCAACTGATCGGAAATGCCCTTGAGGGCATTCACCAGTGTCTGGTTGTAGTGCGCCACGGCGATGTCATAACCGGCGGCCGCCTCGCCCAATTGCGAACGCAGGCGCCCGCCGTCGAAAATCGGCAAAGTGATCGCCGGCCCGACGTTGTAGGTGAGTTTCTTGCCGGTCAGGAACTCCAGCGCCCCACCCCCGGTGGCCATGTAGCCGAGGCTCCCCACCAGATCGACGTTGGGATAAAAACCGGCCCGGGCCACATCGCTGCCCCGGGCCTGGGCCGCCACTTGCCAACGCCCGGCCACCACATCCGGCCGCTGGCCAAGCAGTTCGGCGGGCAAAGCCGCCGGCAGCTTCAAGGGCGCGCCGAGGACCAGGGTCGGGCGCTGCAACGGCGCGCCTGCGCCCGGCCCTTTGCCTGCCAGCGCCGCCAACTGATTGCGGCTCAAGGCGATGGCTTCGTCGAGGGCGTCGAGTTGGCGATGGGTCTCGGGCAGGGGCGCCTGGGCCTGGCTGACTTCAAACTGGGTGCCGATGCCGCCGTCCAGACGCTTTTGCGCCAGAGCGAGAATCTGCTCTTGTTGATGAAGCGTCGCGGCGACGATATCGCGCTGGGCATAGTGCAGTGAAAACTGGATGTAGGCGCGCACGATGTTGCTCTGCAACTCCAGTTGCGCCTGTCGTGCTTCAGCGACGCTCACGTGGGCCAAATCAACCGCCCGTTCGCTGGCATTACGCTCACGGCCCCACAGGTCCAGGGCGTAGCTCAAGCCCAGGGAAGCCTGGTTGTCCCAGGTCGTGGTGTCAGCCAACTCGCCCGGGCCGTAGAACTGATCGGTAGGCCAGTCATGGCGCTTGAGGGTCGCCTGGCCATTGATCTGCAGCGACTCGGCGGCTTCGGCAACACCGGCCATGGCCTTGGCCTGGCGCACCCGGGCGGCGGCCATGGCCAGGCTCGGGCTGCCCTGCACCGCCAGGTCGATCCAGCGATCCAATTGCCGATCACCGTAGGCTTGCCACCATTGGCCGGCGGGCCAGTGGGCATCGCGGGCGGCCTCGCGGATGGCGGCATCGGTTACCAGTTGGTTGGCCGGCACTACCTGGCCGTGTGGCGCAATGCCGCCTGTGCCGATGCAACCGCTGATGGTTAATGTCAGAACCCAAACACTGAGAGTCTTCAGCTCTCTGCTGATGCAACGCGGCACTGGCGCAAAATTCCTGAGAGGGGCACAACGACGAGGGTGGCTGTAACGCAAAATCTGTGGGAGCGAGCTTGCTCGCGATGGCGTCCGGACATTCACCTCAAAGGTTGAAGGTAATGGCCTCATCGCGAGCAAGCTCGCTCCCACAGGTGTTCGCCAAGGCCGGCTCCTGCTTTGGCGGCAATTCTATGCATCGCCCTCCCCGGCGATAAGCCGACCTTTCTGCGAATCTTTGTTACCGTTAACGCGATAATCCATTAGTCGGGTCCCGCATCTCTGTAACTTCATGTCACAATTTGCCACCTCCCAAGAGAGCCCTCCATGGACACCTTGCAAAACATGCGCGCGTTCAGCTGTGTGGCCGAAGCCGGCAGTTTCACCGCCGCCGCCGCGCAATTGGATACCACCACAGCCAACGTCTCGCGTGCGGTTTCCAACCTGGAAGCCCACCTGCAAACCCGTCTGCTCAACCGCACCACCCGACGCATTGCGTTGACCGAGGCGGGTAAACGCTACTTGCTGCGTTGCGAGCAGATCCTGGCGTATGTCGAAGAAGCGGAAGCCGAGGCCAGCGACGCCCATGCGCGACCGGCCGGGCAGTTGAAGGTCCACACCATGACCGGCATCGGCCAGCATTTCGTGATCGACGCCATCGCCCGCTACCGCAAGACTCATCCGGACGTGACCTTCGACCTGACCCTGGCCAACCGCGTGCCGGACATCCTCGACGAGGGCTACGACGTCTCCATCGTGCTCGCCAGCGAACTGCCGGATTCGGGCTTCGTTTCCCAACGCCTGGGGATCACCTACAGCATCGTCTGCGCGTCGCCCGCCTACGTGAAAGCCAGCGGCTGCCCGCAAAAACCCAGCGATCTGCTCAACCACGCCTGCCTGCGCCTGGTCAGCCCGGTCATTCCGCTGGAAAAATGGGTGTTCGACGGCCCGGAAGGCCAAGAGATGGTCACCATCAACAGCTCACCGTTCCTGGTGAATTCCGCCGATGCGATGAAAACCGCGATCACCAGTGGCATGGGCGTGGGGGTGCTGCCGGTGTACGCCGCCATCGAAGGCTTGCGCAACGGCACGCTGGTGCGGGTCATGCCCAACTACCGCTCCCAGGAACTGAACCTCTACGCCATCTACCCGTCGCGCCAATACCTGGACGCGAAGATCAAGACCTGGGTCGAATACCTGCGCGGCTCGTTGCCGGAAATCCTCGCGGCGCACCAGGCTGAACTGACGGCTTACGAATTGAGTGGCAGCCTGGCGGGCACACGGGTCGCGAACTGAAGTCGTGCCCCGTGCTCGAAGGATGACTTCAGCGCTTGCCCATTGAACGGCGCGTTCCAGGAGGCGCGGCGCCCGGAGTCTTGGTGTGGCCATTCTTTGCGCCATTCTTGTACCACGGCTGCTGGCCGGCGCCCTTGGCCGCAGCCAGTTCACCGGGTTTGAACGGGAATTTGAAGGCGGGGATCGCCGCTTTCACGTCCTCGCTGTTGGAAACATCGCTGTCCGTCTGGCCGGACGGTTCGCCTTGCGAGCGTTCGTCCGCGGGCGATGGTATTGAGGAAGTCATTTGAATTATTCACTTGAGTAGGACAACAAACCCGTGGCGAGGGAGCTTGCTCCCGCTTGAGTGCGAAGCGCTCACAGGGATGGGGCCGCTTCGCAGCCCAGCGGGAGCAAGCTCCCTCGCCACAATTCAGTATGCCGGGCTCGGTAGGCGAGCCGCGAAAGGCGGCAGTATACCTGCCCGATATCCCGGCGCGCAGGCCAGTTTCATCCAACACGAACCACCGCCATCACGAGCAGGCTCGCTCCCACATTCAATCTTCAGTGGGCACAAAACTGATATCCAACACAGAGCCACTGTGGGAGCCGAGCTTGCTCGCGATGGGGCCAGCAAGCCCAACATCCATTCGTCCGACAGCAATCCAGGACAAAACTGACACGCCTGTCAGTTAGCCGTCACCTTCCTGACCGGCTCGCAACGCTATATAAGAAAGCTCAAACTCCTGCGTCCCGAACCGGCCCTTCATATCCATGCGCACCCAGAAGAAAACTATCCTGCTTGTCATGCTGTTGGTCGCCCTGGCGGCCCTGGCCCTCTGGTATGTGCTCAAGCCCGTGGCCGCCAAGCCCGGCGCCCCCGCCGCCGTTCCGGTACGGGCCGTCAGCGTGGTGCAAAAGGATGTGCCGCGCTTTGCCAGCGGCATCGGTACGGTCCTGTCGCTGCACAGCGTGGTGATCCGGCCGCAGATCGACGGCATCCTCACCCGGCTTCTGGTCAAGGAAGGGCAACGGGTCAAGAAGGGTGACCTGCTGGCGACCATCGATGACCGCTCGATCCGCGCCAGCCTCGACCAGGCCCGGGCCCAGCTCGGCGAGAGCCAGGCGCAGTTGGCGGTGGCCCAGGTCAACCTCAAGCGCTACAAGTTGCTGAGCGTCGATGACGGCGTCTCGAAGCAGACCTATGACCAGCAACAGGCCCTGGTCAACCAGCTCAAGGCGACCGCCCAGGGCAACCAGGCGGCCATCGACTCGGCACAGGTGCAACTGTCCTACACCCAGATCCGCTCCCCGGTGAGCGGGCGCGTCGGCATTCGCAACGTAGACGAAGGCAACTTCCTGCGCACCAGCGATGCCGAAGGCCTGTTCACGGTGACCCAGATCGACCCGATCGCGGTGGAGTTCTCCCTGCCCCAACAAATGCTGCCGACCTTGCAACGGTTGATCGCCGCCCCTGAGCAAGCCTTGGTCAAGGCCTACATCGGTGCCGATGGCGCCACCGGGGAGCTGCTCGGCGAGGGGCGCCTGAGCCTCATCGATAACCAGATCAACGCCAACACCGGAACCCTGCGGGCCAAGGCCGAATTCAACAACGCCGCGCAACGACTGTGGCCTGGGCAACTGGTGACGCTGAAAATCCAGACGGCCATCGACAAGGACGCCCTGGTGGTGCCGCCCACCGTGGTCCAGCGCGGCCTGGAGCAACACTTCGTGTACCGGATCAAGGGCGACATGGTCGAGAGCGTGCCGGTGACGATGGTTTACCAGGACAGCGACCTGCACATCATCAAGGGGGTCAACGCCGGCGACCAACTGGTGAGCGACGGCCAGTCACGGCTCAAGCCGGGCAGCCACATCCAGGTGCTCAGTGATCCGCCCGCCCTGGCCAAGACTGTGGAGCCGCAACCATGAAGGGCCGCGGCTCGGTTTCGGCGTGGTGCATCGACCACCCCATCGCCACGGTACTGCTGACATTTGCCCTGGTATTGCTGGGGGTGATCGCGTTTCCTCGCCTGCCCGTCGCGCCGTTGCCGGAGGCGGAGTTCCCGACCATCCAGGTCAACGCCCAGTTGCCCGGGGCCAGTCCCGAAACCATGGCGTCGTCGGTGGCGACGCCGCTGGAAGTGCAATTCAGCGCCATTCCCGGCATCACCCAAATGACGTCCAGCAGTGCCCCGGGCTCGACCAACCTGATCCTGCAATTCAGCCTCGATAAAAGCAGCGACACCGCCGCCCAGGAAGTGCAGGCCGCCATCAGCACCGCCGCCGGCAAACTGCCCAACGACATGCCGAACCTGCCGACCTGGCGCAAGGTCAACCCCGCGGACAGCCCGGTGCTGATCCTCAGCATCAGCTCCAGCCTGATGCCCGGCACCGAACTGAGCGACTACGTCGAAACCCTGCTCTCCCGCCAGATCAGCCAGCTCGACGGCGTCGGACAAATCTACATCCCCGGCCAGCAACGCCCGGCGATCCGCGTCCAGGCCTCGGCCGACCGGCTCGCGGCCATCGGCCTGACCCTCGCGGACATTCGCCTGGCGCTGCAACAGGCCAGCCTCAACCTGGCCAAGGGCGCGCTGTACGGCGAGTCGAGCATTTCCACCCTGTCCACCAACGACCAGTTGTTCCAACCTGCCGAGTATGGCGAGCTGATCGTGTCCTACCGGGACGGGGCACCGGTACACCTCAAGGACATCGCCAAGGTGGTCAACGGCTCGGAGAACGCCTACGTCCAGGCCTGGTCCGACAACGAGCCGGGGGTCAACCTGGTGATCTTCCGGCAACCGGGGGCGAACATCGTCGAGACCGTCGACCGCATCCAGGCGGCCCTGCCCACCTTGCAAGCGATGTTGCCCGCCGCGGTGCAGGTCAAAGTGTTGATCGACCGCACCCAGACCATCCGCGCCTCGTTGCATGAAGTGGAGATCACCTTGCTGATCGCGGTGCGGCTGGGGGTGGCGGTAATGGCGTTGTTCCTACGCCAGCTCTCGGCGACGTTGATCGTCTCGGCGGTGCTGGGGGTGTCGCTGATCGCCAGTTTCGCCTTGATGTACGTGATGGGGTTCAGCTTGAACAACCTGACCCTGGTGGCGATTGTCATCTCGGTGGGGTTCGTGGTGGACGATGCAATCGTGGTGGTGGAGAACATCCACCGGCACCTGGAGGCCGGCGATGGCTTGCGCGAGGCGGCGATCAAGGGGGCCGGCGAGATTGGCTTCACCGTGGTTTCCATCAGTTTCTCGCTGATCGCCGCGTTCATTCCGCTGCTGGTCATGGGCGGCGTGGTCGGGCGTCTGTTCAAGGAGTTTGCCCTGACCGCCACCTCGACCATCCTGATTTCGGTGGTGGTGTCCCTCACATTGGCGCCGACCCTGGCCGCGCTGTTCATGCGTGCCCCGGTGCACCACGCCCACGGCTCGCCAGGGTTCGGCGAACGCTTGCTGGGCTGGTATGAACGCGGCCTGCGTCGGGCCCTCGCCCATCAAAAACTGATGATCGGCGTGTTCGGCCTGACCCTGGCACTGGCGGTGGTGGGCTATGTGTTCATTCCCAAGGGTTTTTTCCCGGTACAGGACACCGGCCTGGTGCTGGGCACCAGCGAAGCCGCCGCCGATGTGTCGTTCCCTGACATGGTGGCCAAGCACAAGGCCCTGGCCGAGATCGTCGCCGCCGACCCGGCGGTGCAGACCTTCTCCCACTCCGTCGGTGTCTCGGGCAATAACCAGACCATCGCCAACGGCCGCTTCTGGATCGCCCTCAAGCCCCGGGGCGAGCGTGACGTGTCGGCCAGTGGCTTCATCGACCGGATCCGCCCGCAATTGTTGAAGATCCCTGGCGTGGTGCTGTACCTCAGGGCAGGGCAGGACATCAACCTCAGCTCCGGCCCCAGTCGCGCCCAGTACCAATATGTGCTCAAGAGCAACGACGGGCCGAGCCTCAACGCCTGGACGCAAAAACTCACCGACAAGCTGCGCGGCAACCCGGCGTTCCGCGACATCTCCAACGACCTGCAACTGGGCGGCCGCATCACCCACATCAACATCGACCGCACCGCGGCGGCGCGATTCGGCCTCACCGCCACCGATGTCGACCAAGCCCTGTACGACGCCTTCGGCCAGCGGCAGATCAATGAATTCCAGACCGAGACCAACCAGTACAACGTGATCCTGGAGCTCGACACCGCGCAGCGGGGCAAGGCCGAAAGCCTGGCATATTTCTACCTGCGCTCGCCCTTGAGTGGGGAAATGGTGCCGCTCTCGGCCCTGGCCCGCTTCGATGCGCCGAGCAACGGCCCGCTGTCCATTGCCCACGACGGCATGTTCCCGGCCGCCAACCTGTCGTTCAACCTGGCGCCCGGCGTGGCCTTGGGAGACGCGGTGCGCCTGCTCGACCAGGCGAAGAACGAAATCGGCATGCCCGCCGCCATCACCGGTAATTTCCAGGGCGCGGCCCAGGCTTTCCAAAGTTCGCTGGCGAGCCAGCCATGGCTGATCCTCGCCGCGCTGGTGGCCGTCTACATCATCCTCGGCGTGCTCTACGAGAGTTTCGTACACCCGTTGACGATCATTTCTACCCTGCCCTCGGCTGGCCTCGGCGCGCTGATCATGCTCTGGCTGCTGGGCCAGGACTTTTCGATCATGGCGCTGATCGGGCTGGTGCTGCTGATCGGGATCGTCAAGAAGAACGGCATCCTGATGATCGACTTCGCCCTCGACGCCCAACGCAACAGAGGGCTGGCGCCCCAGGAGGCGATTTTCCAGGCGTGCCTGACACGCTTCCGTCCGATCATGATGACCACCCTGGCCGCCCTGCTCGGTGCGCTGCCGCTGATGCTCGGCTATGGCGCCGGCGCGGAACTGCGCCAGCCCCTGGGCATCGCGGTGGTGGGCGGCCTGCTGGTGAGCCAGGCGCTGACGCTGTTCACCACTCCGGTCATATACTTGTGGCTCGAGCGCCTGTTCCATCGGCCTGCCCATCAGCCAGGGTCGGCGCCGACGGCGGCGCTGGCAAGCACAGACCACTGAGGCGGAGCCATGCGCGTTCTGATCATCGAAGACGAAGAAAAAACCGCGGACTACCTGCACCGCGGCCTGACCGAACAGGGCTACACCGTGGACGTGGCGCCGGACGGCATCGAGGGGCTGCACCTGGCCCTGGAAACCGACTATGCGGTGATCGTGCTCGACGTGATGCTGCCGGGCCTGGACGGCTTCGGCGTGCTCCGGGCCTTGCGCGCCCGCAAGCAGACGCCGGTGATCATGCTCACCGCCCGGGAACGGGTCGAGGACCGCATCAAGGGGCTGCGCGACGGCGCCGACGACTACCTGGGCAAGCCCTTTTCGTTCCTGGAACTGGTAGCCCGCCTGCAAGCCCTGACCCGTCGCAGTGGCGGCCATGAACCGGTGCAGGTGAGCATCGCCGACCTGTGGATCGATCTGATCAGCCGCAAGGCCACACGCGCCGGCCAGCGCCTGGACCTGACCGCCAAGGAGTTCTCCCTGCTCAGTGTCCTGGCCCGCCGCCAGGGCGAAATCCTTTCGAAGACCGCCATTGCCGAAATGGTCTGGGACATCAACTTCGACAGTGACGCCAACGTGGTGGAAGTGGCGATCAAACGCTTGCGGGCCAAGCTCGACGGGCCATTCGAGCAGAAGTTGCTGCACACCATTCGCGGCATGGGTTATGTGCTGGAGAATCGCGGCAATGAAATTGCCTGACAGCATCGCCCTGCGCCTCAGCGGCCTGTTCACGCTGGTGGCGGCATTGGTGTTCCTGTTGATCGGTGGCGCTTTGTATCAACAAGTCGCCAAAGGCCTGGGCCTGTTGCCCGAAGCCGAGCTCGATGCCCGCTACAGTGTCCTGGAGTCTACTGTCGGTCGCTATGGCACGCCTGAACACTGGGTGAAGATCAACAACAAGCTGCGATTGCTCGGCGAGGAAGACAAGCGCATCCATTTCTGGATCGTCAGTGACGATCCGCGCTTTGAGTACGGCGATCCCGATGGGCAGATCCGCACCTTTGCCCAAGGTCCCCTGGGTAAACGCGACCTGACGTTGCCCCATCGATACTATCCGATGAAAGTCCTGGTGAGCCAGTTCCCGGCCAAGGACCAACGCCCGCCGCTGCGCTTCATGATTGGCATCGACACCGAGACCTTCTACCAGACCCAGCATCGCCTGTTGGTGGCGCTGGTGAGCCTGGCGATTGTCGGCGTGCTCCTGGCTTCGTTGCTGGGCTATTGGGTCGCGCGCATCGGCCTCAAGCCGCTGATCAAGCTTTCCGATGAAGCCCAACGCCTGACCCCGCCCCGCCTGTCCGGGCGCTTGCAACTGTCGCCCTTGCCGCCGGAACTGAACCAGTTCGTCAGTTCCTTCAACGCCACTCTGGACCGGGTCGAACAGGCTTACTCACGGTTGGAGTCGTTCAACGCCGACGTCGCCCATGAACTGCGCTCGCCATTGACCAACCTGATCGGCCAGACCCAGGTGGCGCTGACCCGCGGACGCTCGGCCGAACATTACTTCGAAGTGCTGCAATCGAATCTCGAGGAGTTGGAGCGGCTGCGCTCGATCATCAACGACATGCTGTTCCTGGCCAGCGCCGACCAGGGTAGCAAGGCCACCAAGGTGACCAGCACCTCCCTGGCCAGCGAGGTGGCAACCACCCTCGATTACCTGGACTTCATTCTGGAAGATGCCCAAGTCCAGGTCCGGGTCAGCGGCGACGCCCAGGCCAACATCGAGATCGCCCACCTGCGCCGGGCGCTGATCAACCTGCTGAGCAACGCCGTGCAGCACACGGCGCCCGGTCAAGTGATCGATGTGCGCATCGAAGCCCTTGGCGAGCAGATCTGCCTCGCCGTCACCAACCCCGGCGACCCGATTGCCGGCGAACACCTGCCGCGCCTGTTCGAACGCTTCTATCGCGTCGATGCCTCGCGCAGCAACAGCGGCGCCAACCATGGGCTGGGGCTGGCCATCGTCAAGGCCATCGCACTGATGCATGGTGGCGATGTTTTTGTGCACAGCGACCAGGGCGCCAACACGTTCGGGATCCGCTTGCCAGCCTGACACCGCCACAAGGTCCGGTGTTTTCCAGTTGAATGCTGGGCGAAAGCCAACTGAATCAAAATCAACAGATCGCCACCTTCGGCAGCGCGTACCAGATATTGCGCAAACACTGATTGCCCGCTCTCATCGATCCAAGCACAATCAGCAAAAGGCCAGCATCTGGTTCATTTGCCGGTTTGCAATCCTTTGGGACGGATCCCAACCCTATGACAATGCAGACATTCGGAACCATGAGCGCGCGCAGTGCGACACCCGGCAACACCCCGTCTTCGATACGTTCGGAACGGGTACTCGTACTGGCCAGCTCGCTGGTTGTCATTGCCATCCTGAGTATCGTGACGTTCCTGTTGATTCGCGAACACGCGACGGCCCAGCAGGCGGCCACACGCGCGGCGAACAATATCGTGCAA
Source organism: Pseudomonas sp. CG7 (assembly GCF_023701885.1). Classification (NCBI taxonomy): domain Bacteria; kingdom Pseudomonadati; phylum Pseudomonadota; class Gammaproteobacteria; order Pseudomonadales; family Pseudomonadaceae; genus Pseudomonas; species Pseudomonas sp. CG7. The sequence goes on from NZ_JABAEE010000018.1 coordinate 47,007, forward strand.
CTGATCGATGCCGACGTGCTGCGCAACGTCGAACTCTACGACCTTTCGCTACAAGGCTTGATCGCCACGGCAAAACGCGACGACCTGAAAGACGTTTCGCCAACGATCCGCCACCTGGCCCTGTTCGACCGCGCCACCACCGTTCCCTATAAAGGCGACATCCTGCTGCTCGACAAGCGGGGCGATGTGATCGCCGATTCCGCCTCGGTCGAACCGCGCAAAGGCAACTACGCCGACCGGGAGTATTTCCAGTCCCATGTCCAGAACCCGACTCCGGACATGATGATCAGTCGCCCGTTCCGTTCCAGGAGTGCCACCAAGGATTGGCGCATCAGCTTCAGCTATCGACTGAGCGATGACCAGGGCGAGTTCATGGGCGTGGCCGAAGCCGCGATGCGCCTGAACTACTTCAGCCAGTTGTTCAAGAGCCTGAACATCGGCCATGGGACGGTCAACCTGGTCAGCCGCGATGGAATCCTGCTGGCCCAGGAACCGCCCCTGGCTGACGACATGATTGGCAAGGACTTCAGCACCCGACCGAATTTCGTACGTATCCTGCGCGAGGGCAACGGCAGTTTTACCAGCATATCCAGTGTCGATCAGACACAGCGCCTATACACCTTTTCCCAGGTAGGCAACCTGCCACTGATCGTCGTGGTAGCGCTCTCCTCCCGAGAGGTCTTCGCGTCCTGGCAGCGCACGGCATTGCTGGTCAGTGGCGCCACCGGTGCGCTGTGCATCGGTTTGCTCTGGCTCACCTGGCTGCTGCGCCGGGAATTGCGCCGCCGCCACAATGCCGAACGGGAACTGGCACAACTGGCCTCTACCGACGCCCTCACAGGCCTGGCCAACCGGCGAACCCTGGACGAAACGTTGCAGCAGGAGTGGTTGCGTGCGCAACGTTCGGGTCAACCGTTGTCTGTGTTGATGATCGATGCCGATCACTTCAAGGCGTTCAACGATCGCCATGGTCATCAACAGGGTGACGAGGCCCTGCGGGCCTTGGCGCAGTTGATCGGCCAGCATGTGCGACGCCCCGCCGACCTGGCGGCGCGTTATGGCGGTGAAGAGTTCTCGGTGATTCTGCCGGAGACCACCACTGCGGGCGCCTTTACCATGGCCCAGAACATTCGCGACGCGGTTGAACAATTACCGCCGGTGTCCGAGGGGGGAGCACCCATGACGGTAAGTATTGGCATCGCTACTTGGCTGAATGGGCCATATGGTGAGCTTTCGCAACTTTTGTTCGCTGCGGATAAGGCGCTGTACCAGGCGAAGGCCAGTGGGCGAAATCGTGTGGTTTGTGCGATGTGATGTCCGGTGATGTTGGATACCCACAAGGGTTTTGGGACCGGCACGGTCCTGTGGCGAGGGAGCTTGCTCCCGCTGGGTCGCGCAGCGGCCCCAAAAAAGGCTTTGGCGGCGGGCCGGCCAGGCGGGGCTGGCGGGCGCGGGCCGCACGCCTCCCCCGG
>NZ_JABAEE010000018.1:48488-89471 GCF_023701885.1 Pseudomonas sp. CG7
CCCGCTTGAGTGCGCAGCGGCCCCAAAAAAGCGATGAGCGCTGCGCACTCACGCGGGAGCAAGCGCCCTCGCCACAAAAGCTTCCCAGCCATCACGCCACAGATTGATCAACGGTAAACACTGTGGGAGCGAGCCTGCTCGCGATGGCGGTGTGTCTGTGCCGATGATGTTGGATATGCCGGCCTCTTCGCGAGCAGGCTCGCTCCCACAGGAGAAACGCGGTCACCCAGAGCCAGGTCGGCTATCAGACCGCCTAGGCGTGGACGTCGATCTCGGGCGCCCCGTTAACCACGATGGCCGAACGCAGGTATTGTGGAGTGGGCCGTAAGGGCGGAACCATAAGCAGCCGTTACAAAAAACGGATATACACACCCAAAAGCAACCATAAAAAAAGGCCACCCAAAGGCAGCCTTCAAAAACTAGAGAGGTTTTTTTGATTACACGGCCGCGACAGGACGCATGTAAGAGATTGGTGCGGTGCTGGCGTCTTCGAACGTCACGACTTCCCAAGCATCTTTCTGCTCAATCAACTTGCGCAGCAGCTGGTTGTTCAGTGCGTGGCCGGACTTGAAGCCCTTGAACTCACCAATCAAGCTATTGCCCAGCAGGTAGAGGTCGCCGATTGCATCGAGGATCTTGTGCTTGACGAATTCGTCTTCATAGCGAAGACCGTCTTCGTTCAATACACCATCGGAATCGACCACGATCGCGTTTTCAACACTGCCGCCGAGTGCGAGGTTGTGCTTGCGCAGGTACTCGATATCACTCATGAAACCAAAGGTACGGGCGCGGCTGACTTCTTTCACGAACGAAGTGCTGGAAAAATCCACGCTTGCACTCTGGGTGCGGTCACGGAAAACCGGGTGATCGAAATCGATCTCGAAGCTCACCTTGAAACCCTCGAAAGGGACGAAAGTGGCGCGCTTGTCGCCGTCTTCCACTGTCACTTCCCGCAGGATGCGGATGAACTTCTTGGCTGCGTCCTGCTCTTCCAGGCCAGCCGATTGAATCAGGAATACAAAGGGTCCGGCGCTGCCATCCATGATCGGGACTTCGGACGCGGAGAGCTCGACGTAGGCGTTATCGATGCCCAGGCCAGCCATGGCCGAGAGCAAATGCTCCACCGTGTCCACTTTGACGTCACCGTTGACCAGTGTGGTCGACATAGTGGTTTCACCAACGTTTTCCGCGCGAGCAGGAATCTGCACCACAGGGTCGAGGTCGGCACGACAAAACACGATGCCGGTGTCGACAGGCGCGGGCTTGAGGGTCAGGTAGACCTTCTCGCCGGAGTGCAGACCGACACCTGTGGCACGGATAATATTCTTCAGGGTGCGTTGTTTAATCATGGCATGGGCCGCTTCAGCGCAAATTGCGAACTGGTATCAACAAAGGCTGGCGATGATAGCAGACCAGACCTTTGCTGAACACCAATCACCTGTATCCCCCTGATACATTTCATCAATCGGCCTGACGACGCAGGAAAGCCGGGATGTCCAGGTAATCCAGATCGTCTTGCGGATTCATCTTCGCGGCAGTCGCAGCACCGGCCTGGGCCTGGTTGCGCATGACGGTCGGACGGTCCAGGTCACGGTAGTTCACCGCAGGCGCTTCCTGACGCGAAGCCGCTTGTTGTTGCGGTTGCGAAGCCATGGAAGTGTGAACGGTGTTGTCGATGACCTTCACGGGCTTCTCGATTTTCGCGCCCAGGCCCGTGGCAACCACGGTCACGTGCAACTCGTCGCGCATGTCCGGATCGATAACGGTACCGACCTTGACCATCGCGTGCTCGGAAGCGAAGGCTTCGATGATGCTACCCACGTCGGAGTACTCACCCAGGGACAGGTCAGGACCGGCGGTGATGTTCACCAGGATGCCGCGTGCACCTTGCAGGTTCACGTCTTCGAGCAACGGGTTGCGAATGGCCGCTTCGGTGGCCTCGCGTGCACGGTTCGGACCGCTGGCGCAGCCAGTGCCCATCATCGCCATGCCCATTTCGCTCATAACTGTCCGTACGTCGGCAAAGTCGACGTTGATCATGCCTGGACGCTTGATGATGTCGGAGATACCGCGAACGGCACCGGCCAGTACGTCGTCAGCCTTGGCGAAAGCCGACAGCAGGCTTGCATCTTTACCCAGGATGGTCAGCAGCTTCTCGTTGGGAATGGTGATCAACGAGTCAACGCTTTCAGACAGCAGACGGATACCTTCGTCGGCGATCTGCATACGCTTGCGGCCTTCGAACGGGAACGGACGAGTCACCACCGCAACGGTGAGGATCCCCATTTCCTTGGCCACTTCGGCGATGATCGGTGCAGCACCAGTACCGGTACCGCCGCCCCTGCCGGTGGTGATGAACACCATGTTGGTGCCTTGCAGGACTTCAGCGATGCGCTCACGGTCTTCGAGCGCGGCCTGACGACCGACTTCCGGGGTGGCGCCGGCGCCGAGGCCTTTGGTTACGCCAGTGCCCAATTGCAGGAGGGTCCGCGCGCCGATGGATTTCAGCGCCGGGGCATCAGTGTTGGAGCAGATGAACTCGACGCCTTCGATGTTGCTCTTGACCATGTGGTTGACAGCGTTGCCGCCGCCACCGCCGACACCGATTACTTTGATAACCGGGCTAGCGGGGATGTTGTCTACGAGTTCGAACATGTTCCCTCTCCTTTCATTCTCTAGTTTTTTCGCCTACTGCGTTTGCCGCGTCTTCCAGCGCCAGGCCTGAAACCTGCCGCGTGAAGCTTTGAAACTGTTAGAAATTGCCCTTGACCCAAGCCTGGAGACGCTCGAACAGCGGTGCCTTAGGCTCGTCGCTGCTGTAGCTGTCGCGACTGCCAATGCCCGAGAACGAGATCCCGTCGGACTGTTTTTGCAGGCCGTACATCAACAGGCCCACGCCGGTGGAATAGATCGGGTTACGGACCACGTCATCCAGGCCCTTGACGCCATGGGGCACGCCCAGGCGCACCGGCATGTGGAAAATCTCCTCGGCCAGCTCGACCGCGCCTTCCATCTTCGACGTACCGCCGGTCAGCACGATGCCGGCCGGGATCAGGTCTTCGTAGCCACTGCGACGCAGTTCGGCCTGGATCAGCGTGAACAGCTCGTCGTAACGCGGCTCGACCACTTCGGCCAGGGCCTGGCGCGACAGTTCGCGCGGTGGACGGTCGCCGACGCTTGGCACCTTGATGGTTTCACCGGCACCGGCCAGTTTCGCCAGGGCACAGGCGTAGCGGATCTTGATTTCCTCGGCGTACTGGGTCGGGGTGCGCAACGCCATGGCGATGTCGTTGGTCACCTGGTCGCCGGCAATCGGGATCACGGCCGTGTGGCGGATCGCGCCTTCGGTGAAGATCGCGATGTCAGTGGTGCCGCCGCCGATGTCCACCAGGCACACGCCCAGCTCTTTCTCGTCGTCGGTCAGCACCGAGTAGGCCGAGGCCAGTTGCTCGAGGATGATGTCGTCGATTTCCAGGCCGCAGCGGCGCACGCACTTCTCGATGTTCTGCGCGGCGTTCACCGCGCAGGTCACCACGTGGACCTTGGCTTCCAGGCGCACGCCGGACATGCCCAGGGGCTCGCGCACGCCTTCCTGGTTATCGATCACGTAATCCTGCGGCAAGGTGTGCAGCACACGCTGGTCGGCCGGGATTGCCACGGCCTGGGCCGCGTCGAGAACGCGCTCGAGGTCGGCGGAGCTGACTTCGCGATCACGAATCGCCACGATGCCGTGGGAGTTCAGGCTGCGGATGTGATTGCCCGCCACGCCGACGAACGCCGAGTGGATCCGGCAACCGGCCATCAGTTGCGCCTCTTCGATGGCGCGCTGGATCGATTGCACGGTGGACTCGATGTTCACCACCACGCCTTTCTTCAAGCCGCGGGACGGGTGTGTACCGATCCCGACGATGACCAGCGTGCCGTCGTCCGCGACTTCGCCTACCAGCGCCACCACCTTGGAAGTGCCGATATCGCGACCGACGATCATTTTCCCGCTTTGCACGTTTGCCATGGGGCCTGCCTCTTCTTAATTCTTCGCGACGGCGGGTTCGGCCGTCGTCGGCGCTACAGGTTCCCGCCAGCCAACAGCCAGGCCGTTGGCGTAGCGCAGATCGATGCGCGCAATGTTCGTAATCTGTTCTTTGAGCGTCTTGTCATAGATGGCGATGAAGCGGCGCATCTTTTCCACCAGGTTGCCGCGACCGAGCAACAGCTCGATGCCCGGCCCCGAGCTGCCCGCGCCAGTGGTCAGGAACCAACTGCCGCGCTCACGCAACTCCAGGCGCGCGATGGAGAAGCCCAACGGCCGCAACATCTGACTCAACACCTGGTATTGCTGCATGACTTGCTGCTGGGCCCGCTGTGGGCCGAACAGTTGTGGCAAATGTTCATAGTTGGCCAGTTCCCGCGGCGTAAACGCCTGGCCCTGGTTGTTCAACAGCGACTCGTCGCCCCAACGGGCCACCGGCAGCTGTTCTTCCAGGCGAATCGACACCTGGTCGGGCCACACCCGCCGGACTTCGGCGTGGGCGATCCAGGGCATCTGCTCCAGCTCCGTGCGCATGCCCGCCAGGTCGATGGTGAAGAAGCTCGACGCGACGAACGGGGCGATCCGCTGCTGCACCGCCTGCTGGCTGATGTAGCTCAGGTCGCCCTGGACGTTGATCCGGGCGATTGGCCGGTCGGCATACGGCAACAACCGTTGCGCGCCTTCATACGTACCGAACCCCAGCGCAACCAGCATCACTGGCCAGAACAGGCTCTTGAGAAAGCCAAAATTGGCTTTCGGCAAGCGCGCCGACATCGGCTCTTTGGCCACCATTCGGCTGGCACCCCGCGGCACCGGCTTGCGACCGGGTGCGGATGGCTGATGACGAAGCGATGCGCCTTGCATGGCTTAACCTCTTGGCTCTTGTTGGCCGACACTGGCGGCCAGGATCGACAGCACCAGTTGCTGGAAATCCAGGCCGGCGGCGCGGGCCGCCATCGGCACCAGGCTGTGATCGGTCATGCCAGGGGCGGTGTTGACTTCCAGGAACCAGAACTGCCCATCGGCGTCCTGCATCACGTCCGCCCGGCCCCAACCGGCAATACCCAGCGCCTCACAGGCCTTGGCCGTGAGGTCCATCAGTTGTTTTTCCTTGGCCGCATCCAGCCCGCAGGGAATGCGGTACTGGGTATCGTTGGCGATGTACTTGGCGTCGTAGTCGTAGAACGTGTGGGGCGTGCCCAGCGCAATCGGGGGCAACACCTGGTCACGCAGGGTGGCGATGGTGAACTCGGGACCGGTGATCCACTGTTCGACCAACACTTGCGAATCGTAGGAACTGGCGTCCTTCCAGGCTGCGGTCAACTCAGGCAGCGAATTCACTTTCGCCATGCCGATACTTGAACCTTCATGGGCCGGTTTGACGATCAAAGGGAAGCCCAGTTCCGTGGCCGCCGAAATACAATCGGCCTCGGACGCCAGCACGGCGTGACGCGGCGTTGGAATGCCGAGGCTGTGCCAGACCTGCTTGGTGCGCAGCTTGTCCATCGCCAGGGCAGACGCGAGGATGCCGCTGCCGGTGTAGGGAATGCCCAGGCATTCGAGCAGGCCTTGCATGCTGCCGTCTTCACCGCCGCGACCGTGGAGAATGATGAACGCGCGGTCGATCTTTTCGCTGAGCAGGCGCTGCAGGAAATCGTCGCCCACATCGATGCCGAAGGCGTCGACGCCGGCGCTTTGCAAGGCTTGCAGCACGGCGTTGCCGGACTTGAGGGAGACCTCGCGCTCGGCGCTCTTGCCACCGAACAGCACGGCAACGCGGCCGAAGGCTTTCGGATCGAGGGTCGAGACCAGGTTGGCGTAGGCAGCAGTCATTTCAGTTTCCCCTCGCTGGAGGCCACGATGGCTCCGGCGAATAACGGACTGTTCAACAGTTTCGGGGCCAGGCCACCGATGTCGCCGGCACCCTGGCACAGCAGGATGTCGCCGGCGCGCAGCAGCGGCTTGACCAGCGGCGCGAGGTCCACGCCGCGTTCGATGTAGATCGGGTCCAACTGGCCACGCTGGCGAATGCTGTGGCACAGCTGGCGGCTGTCGGCCCCGGGGATCGGCTCTTCACCGGCCGGGTAGACTTCCATCAACAGCAGCACGTTGGCGTCGGCCAATACCTGGACGAAGTCGTCGTACAGGTCGCGGGTGCGGCTGTAGCGGTGCGGCTGGTAGACCATCACCAGGCGCCGCTCCGGCCAGCCACCGCGCACGGCCTTGATCACCGCCGCGACTTCGGTCGGGTGGTGGCCGTAGTCATCCACCAGCATCACGTTGCCGCCGTCCACCGGCAATTCGCCGTAGACCTGGAAGCGTCGACCCACACCCTGGAACCCGGACAGGCCCTGGACGATGGCTTCATCGCTGACACCTTCGTCGGTGGCGATGCAGATAGTGGCCAAGGCGTTGAGCACGTTGTGGTTGCCAGGCATGTTCACCGACACGTCCAACGGCTCGCGATCAGGGCGCAAGACGGTGAAGAATGTCTGCATGCCCTGCTGGCGCACGTTGATGGCGCGTACGTCGGCGTCTTCGCCAAAACCGTAGGTCACGGTCGGACGCTTGATCAGCGGCAGGATCTCACGCACCACCGGATCGTCCAGGCACACCACCGCCAGACCGTAGAACGGCAGGTTGTGCAGAAACTCCACGAAGGTTTTCTTCAGCTTGTTGAAGTCGCCGTCGTAGGTCGCCATGTGGTCGGCGTCGATGTTGGTCACCACGGCCACCAGTGGTTGCAGGTGCAGGAAACTCGCATCGCTCTCGTCGGCTTCGGCGATCAGGTAGCGGCTGGTACCCAGTTGGGCATTAGTGCCCGCGGCATTCAGGCGGCCACCGATCACGAACGTCGGGTCCAGGCCACCAGCGGCGAACACCGAGGCGATCAGGCTGGTGGTGGTGGTCTTGCCGTGGGTACCGGCGACGGCGATGCCGTGGCGATAGCGCATCAGCTCGGCGAGCATCTCAGCCCGTGGCCCCACCGGGATGCGGCGTTCCAGGGCGGTGGCGACTTCCGGGTTGGACGTGTTCACGGCGCTGGACACCACCAGCACGTCGGCATTGGCGGCGTTCTCGGCACGGTGGCCGATAAAAATCTGCGCGCCGAAGGATTCCAGGCGCTCGGTGACCGGGGAAGCCTTCAGGTCGGAACCCGAGACCTGGTAACCCAGGTTCAGCAGCACCTCGGCGATCCCGCACATGCCCACGCCGCCGATACCGACGAAGTGGATGCGGCGGATACGGCGCATTTCCGGTTGCGGCATGGCTTTGCGATTCTCAACCATGGGCCACCTCCAGGCAGGTATCGACCACTTGGGCCGTGGCATCGGGTTTGGCCAGGCGGCGGGCGGCGCGGGCCATGTCTTCAAGTCGTTGCGGCTGCATCAAAACCTCTGTCAGGCGGGCGGCAAGATCCGCGGCGCCAGTCGTTCTTTGCGGCATCAGGAAGGCAGCGCCTTCACGGGCCAAATAATCGGCGTTACGGGTCTGGTGATCGTCGATGGCGTGGGGCAAAGGCACCAGCATCGAGGGCAGACCGGCGGCAGCCAGTTCACTGATGGTCAGCGCGCCTGCGCGGCAGACCACCAGGTCGGCCCAGCCATAGGCTTGGGCCATGTCTTTGATGAAAGGCTGCACTTGCGCCTCGACGCCGGCGGCGCGGTAGCGCTCGGCGGTCACTTCATCGTGGTTTTTGCCGGCCTGGTGAAACACTTCCGGGCGCAGTTCGGGGGCGACCTGCGACAGGGCTTCGGGCAGCAATTTGTTCAACGGTTCTGCCCCCAGGCTTCCACCCAGGACCAGCAAACGCGCCTTGCGTCCGGCCAGGGCCGGGCGCGGTGTTTCGAGGAACAGCTCGGTACGCACCGGATTGCCGGTGGTGCGGCGGCTGCCCGACAGGGTAAAGGTGTCGGGAAAGGCTTCACAGACCCGGGCGGCCAACGGCACCAGTAACCGATTGGCGGTACCGGCCACGGCGTTCTGCTCGTGGACGATCACCGGCACACCGGCCAGTTTTGCCGCAACGCCGCCCGGCCCGGTCACATAACCGCCGAACCCGACCACGCACACCGGCCGCAGCCGACGAATGATCGCCCGCGCTTGCCAGACCGACTTGAGCAGCATCAGCGGTGCCTTGAGCAACGACAGCTTGCCCTTGCCCCGCAGGCCGCTGGCGTCGATCCGGTGCAGTTCGAGGCCGGCGCCGGGCACCAGTTCGTTCTCGATGCCCCGTGGCGTGCCCAACCAATGCACGGTGTAGCCGCGTGCCTGGAACTCCCGGGCACAGGCCAGCGCCGGGAATACGTGCCCGCCGGTACCGCCCGCCATGATCAGCACGGTAGCGCCCATGAGTCGGCTCCTCGGCGAAGTCGCTCTCCTGGAATTCCATCTCTTCGCTGCCCAGGTGGGTTCGACTCTACCATTCGATACGCAGCAACAGGCCGAGACAGGCACAGCAGATCACCAGGGAGCTGCCGCCATAACTGAGGAACGGCAGCGTCAGGCCCTTGGTCGGCAATAGGCCGACGTTCACGCCGATGTTGATCAAAAACTGGCCGATCCACAGGAACGACAAGCCATACGCCACATAGGCGGCGAAAAACTGTTTGGCCTTTTCCGCCCACAAGCCGATCTACATGCCACGCACGCAGACGAACACGAACAGGGCGACGGTGCACAGGGAACCCACCATCCCCAGTTCTTCGGCCAGGACCGAGAACACGAAGTCGGTGTGGGCTTCCGGCAGGTAGAACTGCTTCTGCACGCTGTTGCCCAGGCCCACGCCCAGCCACTCGCCGCGACCGAAGGCAATCAGCGCCTGGGTCAATTGATAGCCGGAACCAAACTGGTCCGCCCACGGATCGGTAAAGGTGATCAGGCGCGCCATCCGATACGGTTGCGCCTGCACCAGCACCGTCACCGCCGCAACCGCCAGCGCGACCATCAAGGTGAAACGGAACAGCCCGACGCCGCCGAGGAACAGCATCGCCGCCGCCGCGCCCATCATCACCACCGTGGCACCGAAGTCCGGTTCCATCAGCAGCAGGCCGGCCATCGGCAGCAACACGATGAACGGCTTGAAGAACCCCATCCAGCTCTCGCGCACTTCCTTCTGGCGACGCACCAGGTAACCGGCGAGGTAGATCACCACGAAGACCTTGGCGATCTCCGAAGGCTGGACGTTGAAGAAGCTGAAGCCGATCCAGCGCATCGAGCCGTTGACCTCGCGACCAATACCCGGCAAGAGCACCATCACCAACAGGCCGAAGGCACCGAGCAACATCATCCAGCCCAGGCGTTGCCAAGTGGCGATCGGCACCATCATGGTGACGATGCACGCGCCCAGGCCGATCACCAGGTAAATCAGGTGGCGGATCATGTGGTAAAGGGTGTTGCCCGACTGCACGGCGGCCACTTCCGACGACGCGGAGGTGATCATCACCAGGCCCAGGCCCAGCAAGGCCAGGCAACCGGCGAGCATCGGGAAATCCAGATCGATGCCACGACCGGTGATCAGCGGCGACGGGTACGGCTTGATGATGTTCATCAGGTTCATGCCAAGTCCTCCGCGGCCTGGGCGAACAACTGCCCACGCTCTTCGTAGTTCTTGAACATGTCGAAACTGGCGCAGGCCGGCGACAGCAGGACCGCATCGCCCGGCTGGGCAAGGGCGCGGCATTGCTGCACCGCCTCGTCCAGCGAAGCGACGCGTACCAGCGGCACGGCATCGCCGAGGGCCTGGGCGATCAATTCGCGATCACGGCCCATCAGCACCACGGCGCGGCAGTTGGCGGCAACGGGGTCGCGCAGGTCCTTGAAGTCGGCACCCTTGCCGTCGCCGCCGGCGATCAGCACGAGCTTGCCGTCGATGTCCGCGCCAAGGCCTTCGATGGCCGCGAGCGCGGCACCGACGTTGGTGGCCTTGGAGTCGTTGTACCAGGCCACGCCATCGAGGTCGCGTACCCACTGGCAGCGGTGCTCAAGGCCGGCGAAGGTGCGCAGGGCCGAGAGCATGGCGTCGAACGGCAGGCCGACCGCATGCCCCAGGGCCAACGCAGCCAGGGCATTGGCCTGGTTGTGGGCGCCGCGAATTTTCAACTCGCGCACCGGCATCAGGATCTGGAATTCGAAGGCCAGGTATTTCTCGCCGTTCTCTTCGCGCAACCCGAAGCCTTTGAAATCCGGAACGCCCAGGCCGAAGGACCAGCACGGCATGCCCTCGCCCAACACCGGCCGGGGCAGGGCGTCCTGGCGGTTGAATACCACTTGCCGGGCACCCCGGAAAATCCGGTGCTTGGCCAGGTGGTAAGCCGGCAGGCCGCTGTAGCGGTCCATGTGGTCTTCGCTGACGTTGAGCACGGTGGCCACTTCGGCACCGAGGTGGTCGGTGGTCTCGAGCTGGAAGCTCGACAGTTCCATCACGTACAACTCGACGTCATCGCTGAGCAGGTCCAGTGCCGGGGTACCGAGGTTGCCGCCCACGGCGACACGCTTGCCGGCCGCCGCGGCCATCTCACCCACCAGGGTGGTGACGGTGCTCTTGGCATTGGAACCGCTGATGGCAACGATCGGCGCCTTGGCGTTGCGCGCGAATAGCTCAATGTCGCCGGACAACTTCACGCCACGGGCAGCGGCAGCCTGCAGGGCTGGGGTCGCCAGGGCCAGGCCGGGACTCACGTAGAGTTCATCGGCACGGCACAGGAATTCGACGTCCAGCTCGCCACAACGCACGTCCACCTGTGGATAGTCACGGCACAGCGTGGCCAGCTCAGGCGGATTTTCCCGCGTATCGGCCACGGCAAACGACACGCCCCGGTTCGCCAGGAAGCGAACCAGGGACATGCCGCTCTTGCCGAGGCCGACAACGATGCGGAAGTGGTCAGAAGCGATCAGGGACACTCGTTCTACCTCAGCTTCAGGGTGGCAAGGCCGACCAGCACCAGGATCACGGTGATGATCCAGAAACGGACGATCACGCGTGGCTCGGGCCAGCCCTTGAGTTCAAAGTGGTGGTGGATCGGCGCCATGCGGAATACGCGGCGGCCGGTCAATTTAAAGGAGGCAACCTGAATGACGACTGACAGGGTCTCCATCACGAACACACCGCCCATGATGAACAGGACGATTTCCTGGCGAACGATCACGGCGATGGTGCCCAGGGCCGCGCCCAGCGCCAGCGCGCCGACGTCGCCCATGAAGACTTGCGCCGGGTAGGTGTTGAACCACAGGAAGCCCAGTCCGGCACCGATCAGCGCACCGCAGAACACAATCAATTCACCCGCGCCCGGCACATACGGGATCAGCAGGTATTCGGCGAACTTCACGTTACCCGACAGGTAGCAGAAGATCCCCAGGGCGCCGCCGACCATGACCGTCGGCATGATCGCCAGGCCGTCGAGGCCGTCGGTGAGATTGCCCGCGTTGCTCGCACCGACGATCACCAGGTAGGTCAATACGATGAAACCAGCGCCCAGCGGAATGCTGTAGTCCTTGAGCATCGGCAGGATCAGGGTGGTTTCCACCGGCGAGGCGGCGGTCATATAAAGGAAGATCGCCGCGCCGAGGCCGAACACCGATTGCCAGAAATACTTCCAGCGGCTTGGCAGCCCACGGGAGTTCTTCTCGATGACCTTGCGGTAGTCGTCGACCCAGCCGATGGCGCCGAACAGCAACGTCACCAACAGCACAACCCAGACATAACGGTTCGCCAAATCAGCCCACAGCACGGTACTGATGCCAATGGACGACAGGATCAGCGCGCCCCCCATGGTCGGCGTACCGGATTTGGACAGGTGCGATTGCGGACCGTCGTTACGGACCGACTGGCCGATCTGCAGGTTCTGCAGGGTGCGGATCATCCACGGGCCCAGGAACAGCGACAACGACAACGCGGTCAGCACACCCAGGATCCCGCGCAGGGTCAGGTACTGGAAGACCGCGAAGCCTTTGTGGAACTGTTGCAGGTACTCCGCTAGCAGCAGCAGCATTAATGTTTCTCCGTGGTGGTGCCGCACAGCGCCGCGACGATGTTTTCCATCGCTGCGCTGCGTGAACCCTTGATCAATAAGGTGGTGTTCGGGTCCTGCTCGGCGCCCAGGGCCTGGATCAATTCGGCTTGAGTAGTGAAATGCCGTGCGTGCTCGCCAAACGCGGCGACTGCATGGGCCATCATCGGACCGACCGCATACAGCGCATCGACCTTGCCGCGCGCATAGGCACCGACATCGTGATGTCCCTGTTGCGCCCATTCGCCCAACTCGCCGATATCCCCCAGCACCAGCACGGTACGGCCGGAGAAACCGGCGAGGATATCCACCGCCGCGCACATGGACGACGGGTTGGCGTTATAGGTGTCGTCGATCACGCGCATGCCGTTGCTGGCCAGTTGCGCGACAGAGCGCCCCTTGACCGGCTGCACGGCGTTCAGCCCGGCAACGATGCCCGGCAGCGACACGCCCAGGGCATGGGCGGCAGCTGCGGCGGCCAGGGCGTTGGCGACGTTATGGGTGCCCAGCAGGTTCAATTGGACCCGCTCGGCACCGTCGGGGCTGTGCAGGTTAAAGGCCGGGCAACCGCGGGCATCACGGTCCAGGTCGCTGGCGTAGAAATTCGCGGCGAGGTTGCTCAGGGCAAAGCTCAGCACCTTGCGCTCCCCCGCCCGGGTCTTCCAGATTTCGAAGGCCTTGTCGTCGAGATTCAGCACGGCGACGCCATTGGCATCCAGCCCGTCGATGATCTCGCCCTTGGCCTCGACGATTTTTTCCGGGCCGCCGAACTCGCCGACGTGGGCGGTCCCGGCGTTGTTGAGCACCGCCACGTGGGGCTTGGTCATGGCCACGGTGTAGGCGATCTCGCCGCGCCGCGAAGCCCCCAATTCAATGACGGCGGCGCTGTGTTCCGGTGCCAGTTCCAGCAAGGTCAGGGGCACACCGAGGTCGTTGTTCAGGTTGCCACGGGTCGCCAGCACCGCACCACGAGTGCGCAGGATGCTGGCAAGCATTTCCTTGACCGTGGTCTTGCCGCTGGAACCGGTAATGGCCGCGACCGGGTTGCCATACGCTGCGCGGTTCAGCGCACCGAGCTGGCCCAGGGCCTGGCGAGTGTCGCTGACGAGCAATTGCGGCAACGTGCTGGTGCTCACTTCCCGCTCGCCCAATGCGGCGACCGCACCTTTGCCCTCGACCTCGTTCAAGTAATCGTGGCCGTCGAAACGCGGACCGGTCAGGGCGACGAACAATTGCCCCGGCGCGATCGCCCGGCTGTCGATGCTCACGCCGCTGAAGGTGGCGTCCGCAGAAATGAGGCGCGCATTCAGGGCGTTGGTCAGCTCGCTGAGTTTCAGGGCCTTAAGCATGGGCCACCTCCCACGCGGTCAGGGCGTGATCGGCTTCCACCAGATCGGAGAACCCATGGCGTTCGCCGTTGATTTCCTGATAGTCCTCGTGACCCTTGCCGGCCAGGACGATGACATCGTCCGCCGAGGCGCTGGCGATCAACTGGGCAATGGCCTGGCCGCGACCAGCGACGAAGGTGACGTTATCCACAGCGGTAAAACCGGCGCGGATGTCGTCGAAGATCCGCAGCGGGTCTTCGCTGCGCGGGTTGTCGTCGGTGACCAGCACGCCGTCCGCCAGACGCTCCACCACTTCTGCCATCAACGGGCGCTTGCCGCGATCGCGATCGCCGCCGCAGCCGAACAGGCACAGCAGCCGGCCCTTGGCGTGAGGACGCAAGGCCGTGAGGACTTTTTCCAACGCGTCGGGGGTATGGGCGTAATCGACCACCACCAACGGTTGGGCCCCGCCGCCGAGGCGCTGCATGCGCCCGGCCGGCCCTTCAAGTCTTGGCAACACCTTGAGGATTTCGTCCAGCGCGTAGTCCAGGCCGAGCAAGGCGCCGATGGCCGCCAATACGTTGCTCAGGTTGAAGCGGCCGAGCAAGGTGCTGCGCAGATGGTGCTCGCCCTGGGGCGTGACCAGTGTGGCGCGCACGCCTTCATCGTCGAACTGCGCCTGGCGTATATAAAGGTAGGCGCTGGTATCTTCCAGGCTATAGGTGATCAACCGGGACTCGCGCTTGTCGGCGGCCAGTTGCCGGCCGAACTCGTCGTCGAGATTGATGACCCGGCATTTCAAGTCACTCCAGGCAAACAGCTTGGCCTTGGCTTCGCCGTAGGCCTGCATGGTGCCGTGGTAGTCCAGGTGGTCGCGGGACAGGTTGGTCAACACCGCGACGTCGAACGCCAGCGCCGTCACACGACCCTGGTCCAGGCCATGGGACGAGACTTCCATCGCAACGGCCTTGGCACCGGCCTTCTTCAGGTCCGCCAGGGTCGCTTGCACGGCAATCGGGTTCGGCGTGGTGTGCAGGCCGCTTTCCAGCGCGCCATGAAAACCGTTGCCCAAGGTGCCGACAATGCCGCAATGCTGGCCGAGCAGGTCCAAGGCCTGGGCCACCAGTTGGGTCACGCTGGTCTTGCCGTTGGTGCCGGTCACGCCCACCAGGTTCAGGTGGCGGCTCGGGTCGCCATAGAACCGTCCGGCGATGTCCGACAGCTGCGCCGCCAGGCCCTTGACCGGAATCAGCGGCACGTCAGTGATCGGCAGCACGGTCGCGCCTTGCACTTCATACGCCACGGCAGCCGCGCCGCGCTTCAGGGCGGCGGCGATATGGTCGCGACCATCGACACGGGCGCCCGGCACCGCCAGGAACAAGTCCCCGGCACGTACATTGCGGCTGTCCAGGGCCAATTCACGAATCAGCAGATCGTGACCGGCGTGGGCAAAAATCTTGTTCAGGCTCAGGGACATCAGCCACGCCCTCCTTCGGCTTTCAAGGGAATGACCGGTGCGGTATTGGCCTGCTGGGTCGGCGGAAGGTTATCCGGGGTAATGTTCATCAGGCGCAGGGTGCCGGACATCACTTTGCTGAACACCGGCGCCGAGACCAGGCCACCGAAGTAGCCCGCCTTGCTCGGTGCGTCGATGACCACGACGATGGCGTAGCGTGGGTCGCTCATCGGCCCGAAGCCGGCAAACAGCGAACGGTAGGAATTCTCGGCGTAGCCTTTGGTGCCCACGGAGGTTTTGCGGGCCGTACCCGACTTGCCTGCCACGTGATAGGCCGGCACCTGGGCGCGGTAGACACCACGCGGCGCCTCGATCACCTGTTGCAGCATGCCCTGCATGGTCTTGGCGACGTTTTCCGGGATCACCTGGGTGGCCTGCGGTGGCTTGTCAGTCTTGATCAGGGTCAGCGGTGCCATGCGCCCGTTGTTCGCCAGCGCGGAAAACGCGTGGACCAACTGGATCGCGGTCACGGAAACGCCGTAGCCATAGGACAACGTGGCGGTCTCAGCCTTGCGCCAGTCACGGTAGTTCGGCAGGTTGCCGACACGCTCGCCCGGGAAGCCCAGGCCGGTGTCCTGGCCGAGGCCGATTTTCTGGGCCAGGCGATAAATCGTCTCGCCGCCGATATCGAAGGCGATCTTGCTCATGCCGACGTTACTGGAGTTGATCAGGATGCCGGTCAGGTCGAGCACCGGGCCTTCAGTCTTGGACACGTCACGGATGGTGTACTTGCCGATCTGCAAGGTGCCCGGGTAGACCTCGACGGTGTCGCTCGGTTTCCAGCGCCCGGTTTCCAGGGCGGCGGCCATGGACACGGCTTTCATGGTCGAACCCGGCTCGAACACGTCGATCATCGCGCGGTTGCGCATCATCGCCGGTTGCAGGTTGCGGCGGTTGTTCGGGTTGTAGGTCGGCTGGTTGACCATCGCCAGGATCTCGCCGGTCTTCACGTCCATGATCACCAGGCTGCCGGCCTTGGCACCGTTCTCGACGATGGCGTTGCGCAGCTCGCGGTTGGCCAGGTATTGCAGGCGCAGGTCAATGGACAACGCCAAGGGCTTGCCGGCCTTGGCGTTTTTGGTGACTTGGACATCCTTGATCAGCCTGCCGCGCCGATCCTTGATGACCTGGCGCTTGCCGGCGACCCCGGCGAGCCATTCGTCATAGGCCAGCTCGACCCCTTCGCGCCCTCGATCATCGATGTCGGTAAACCCGACCATGTGGGCGGTAACTTCACCGGCCGGGTAGAAACGCCGGAATTCTTCGATGCCGTAGACACCGGGCACTTTCAGGTCGAGCACGCCCTGGCCTTGCTCGGGCGTCAACCCGCGCACCAGGTAGATGAATTCCTTATTGGCTTGGGCTTCAAGACGCTCGGCCAAGGCCTTGGGGTCCTGCCCGAGGGCGGCGGCCAAGGCCGGCCATTTTTCCTTGGCTTGCTGCATTTCCTTGGCGTTGGCCCACAAGGTGGTCACCGGGGTACTCACGGCCAGGGGTTCGCCGTTGCGGTCGGTGATCAGGCCACGGTGCGCCGGAATCGGAATATGACGCACACTGCGAGCGTCGCCCTGCCCCTTGAGGAAGTCACGGTCGATGACCTGCAGGTCGATGATGCGCCACGAAATCGCCGCCACCATGATCCCGAGCAAGCCCAGGCCCAGACGAAACCGCCACGGGAACAGCGCCCCTTCGAGTGTCATCATGGCGCCACCATTTGCACTTCGGCGGCGCCGGGAATGCGCATTTTCAGCTGTTCGGTAGCCAGTACTTCGATACGGCTATGGGCGGTCCAGGTGCTTTGCTCCAGGATCAACCGGCCCCACTCGGCCTGCGCCTTGTCGCGCACGCTCAGTTCGTTGTAGAGGGTGTTGAGCAACTGCCGGTTCCAGTGCGCGCTATAGGACACGGCGATGGCCGACACGAGCACGCCGATAAACAGCAGCAGCATGAAAAAGCTGCCGCCAGGCAGGGGCTTGGCGAAGAGCTTGCTCACCGCAACTTCTCCGCGACACGCATGACGGCGCTACGGGCACGTGGGTTGGCCTTGAGTTCGGCGTCGGAGGCGAACTGCGCTTTGCCATGGAGCTTGATTTTCGGTACGAAGGCTTCGAAACGCACCGGCAGGTTGCGCGGCAGGTTATCGGCTTCGCCCTTGGTGAGCTTGCGCATGAACAGCTTGACGATGCGGTCTTCCAGGGAATGGAAGCTGATCACCACCAGCCGACCGCCGATCTCCAGCGCCTCAAGCGCTGCTTCGAGACCAACTTCCAGATCGCCCAGCTCGTTATTGACGTGGATGCGCAAGCCCTGGAAAGCACGGGTCGCCGGGTGCTTGCCCTTCTCCCAGGCCGGGTTGGCCACTTTCAGCACTTCGGCCAGGTCGCCGGTACGCTCGAAGGGCTTGACGTCGCGGCGTTCGACCACGGCACGGGCCATGCGGCCGGAGAAACGCTCTTCGCCGTATTCCTTGAAGACACGGGCGATTTCTTCCACCGGGGCGGTGTTGACGAATTCGGCGGCGCTGATGCCACGGGACGGATCCATGCGCATGTCCAACGGACCGTCATTGAGGAAACTGAAGCCGCGCTCCGGGTCGTCCAGTTGCGGCGACGACACGCCCAGGTCGAGCAGCACGCCACTGACCTTGCCCGCCAGGCCACGCTCGGCGACTTCCGCGCCCAACTCGGCAAAGCTGCGCTGCACAACGACAAAGCGGCCGTCTTCGGCCGCCAGCGCTTGCCCGGTGGCAATCGCTTGAGGATCCTTGTCGAACCCCAGCAACCGACCGTCCGGACCGAGCTGGCTGAGAATCAGCCGGCTGTGCCCGCCACGCCCGAACGTGCCGTCCAGATAGCAGCCATCAGGACGTACGGCGAGAGCCTCGACGGCTTCGTCAAGCAGTACGGTGATGTGGTTAAAGCCGCTATCAATAGTCACAGGATCAAATCACGCAGTTCATCAGGCATGGCGCCCGGTTGTTGAATAGCAGCGAGGTCAGCGGCAGAAACCGCATTCCAGGCATCTTCGTCCCACAGTTGGACCTTGTTCAGTTGGCCCACCAGCATCGCGCGCTTGTCCAGCTTGGCGTACTCGCGCAGGCGCGGCGGCACCAGGAAACGACCGCTGCCATCGAGCTCGAGGTCGACGGCATTACCGATCAGCAAGCGTTGCAGGCGGCGGTTTTCTTCACGCAGCGAAGGCAGTGCGCGCAGTTTGGTTTCGATGATTTCCCACTCATCCAAGGGGTAGACACACAAACATGGGTCAACAGCGTCGATTGTGACGATTAATTGCCCCGAACTTCGCGAAACGAGCTCGTCACGATACCGGCTGGGCATGGCGAGCCGGCCTTTTGCATCGAGACTGATAGCGTTAGCTCCGCGAAACACGTCTGCGTTTCTCCACTTTTTGGCGTTTTACCTTCAAAAAAACCCACTTCATGCCACTTTCCGCCACTTGCGCACACTATAGGAATGCGCCCACCGCACCGTCAAGGCGCGGAATGAAGGAAAAGCCTTATAGATCGGAGATTTAGGAGCGTTTCAGGAGGGGTAACAAGAATCTGACGTAGGAAAAGGCGCTTCAACCTGAGGCTGCACAGGGGACTGCGCGCACAAGTTAAAGTGATTTGTTAAGAGTAAGATTTTTTTGGTATTAGGAACTGCGTCTGCCAGTGATTCCGGCAGGAAGGGAAAAGGTGGAGAGTCGATCTGTAAGCCGGGTTCTGTCTTGAACAGTCATTCGTCTACGATGGCCATCACTGGACATCTTTAGCAACCTACCCGGTCCCAGCGCGGGCCACGCCTTGGGACCCTATTTGGTCTTGCTCCAAGTGGGGTTTACCTAGCCACGAACTGTTGCCAGCCGTGCGGTGCGCTCTTACCGCACCTTTTCACCCTTACCGGCGCCGAAACGCTTAGGCGGTTATTTTCTGTGGCACTTTCCGTAGGCTCACGCCTCCCAGGCATTACCTGGCACTTCGCCCTATGGAGCCCGGACTTTCCTCCCCCCTCTAATTTTCATAGAGGGCAGCGACTGTCCGATCGACTCTCCGCCGCGAAGGTTAACGGTAGAGCGCTTGAAGAACAAGCGCTAAAAGCCCCGGGCCAGCACCGTGTCCCGGTTTCACTGGTCTTTCTGTTTTTCCAGTGCGACCTGATACAGCACATTCTTGCGCTCGCCGGTGATCTGCGCCGCAAGGGCCGCGGCGCGCTTGAGGGGCATTTCCTCGAGCAGCAGGTTCAGGACGCGCATCGCCTCGCTGCTGACAGCGTCCTCGTTTTGCGGCGGTGTCCAGCCTGCCACCAGCACGACGCACTCACCGCGCTGCTGGTTGCTGTCGCTTTCGACGAAGGCGCGCAACTCGGCCAAGGGCAGGCCCTTGAGGGTGTCAAAGGTCTTGGTCAACTCCCGGGCCAGCAGCGCCTGGCGCTCGGGGCCGAACGCCAGCTCCATGTCTTGCAGGCATTCGAGGATGCGGTGCGGCGCCTCATAAAAGATCAGCGTGCGCGGTTCTTCCTTTATAGCTTCCAGGCGCGCCCGCCGCCCTCCCGCCTTGGCCGGCAGGAAACCCTCGAAAATGAACCGGTCCGACGGCCGGCCTGCCGCCGACAGCGCCGCGATCAATGCGCAAGCCCCCGGCACAGGCACCACATTGATGCCAGCCGCGCGGGCCTGGCGCACCAGATGGTAGCCGGGGTCGGAAATCAGCGGCGTACCGGCATCGGAAATCAACGCGACGTTATCACCCGCCAACAGCCGGGTGATGAAACGACTGCCTTCGTCCCGCTCATTGTGTTCATGACAGGCCGCCAACGGCGTGGAAATGCCGAAATGTTGCAGCAGGCGCTGGGAGTGGCGCGTGTCTTCAGCCGCGATCAGCGCGACCTCCTGCAGGATTTTCAGCGCCCGGGCACTGATATCGTCCAGGTTGCCGATGGGCGTCGCCACCACATAAAGCGAGCCGGCAGCGGAATTCAAAGCACCTGGAGCAGTCAAAACGCGCACCTCATGATCGGTAAAAACCGCCATTGTAGCGTGTAGCGGCGGTCTCGGCTGTTCGCAGTACCTGGCACCCCGAGGCGCCACCTCTCACTAGAAGGTTGCACAAGCCCTTGTGGCGAGGGAGCTTGCTCCCGCTCGGCTGCGCAGCAGTCGTAAAAATCTGCCAGCCACATTGATGTAGCGTATTGAATGGCTTAGGGCTGCTACGCAGCCCAGCGGGAGCAAGCTCCCTCGCCACAAAGGCAATATTGCGGAGCGATCAGCGTCTTTTGTGCTGCGCCGCACTCTTTGAAATACCTAAATTGATCGATTCACGCCACTAACATCGCGCCCCGGCCAGTGCTTGGGTACAATTCGACGCTAATTTGATCTCGTATCAGGAACACTTACATGATCGCTTGCCTGCGGCTGCTCTCCGCCCTTTGCCTCGCTGCCCTCCTGGCGGCTTGCGCCAGCTCGCCCTCGTCCAGCCTTGGCGAACTTCCACGGACCCCGGATGCCAGTATCGAGCAACTGCTCGAACAGGCCACCCAAAGCAAAACCCCGGAAAAGGCCGCCCTGCTGCGCCTGAGCGCCGCGGACCTGGCCTACCGCCAGGGCAATGCCGGCCAGTCCGCACAGATCCTGCAACAAGTGCCGATGGAGCAACTCAAGCCCGGCCAGCAGATTTTCGCCAGCACGCTGTCGGCTGAACTGGCGATGACCCGCAACCAGCCCAAGGCTGCGCTGACCGCCCTGAGTCATCCAAGCCTGCAACACCTGAGCGAAATGCCGGTGGAGCAGCAGGTCCGCACCGGCACCGTCCGTGCCCGCGCCCTCGAAGCCGATGGCCAGACCCTGGCCGCCGCCAAGGAGCGCATCTTCCTTGCGCCCCTGCTGGAGAACGACGCCGCAGCGAAAAACCATGAAGCCATCTGGTCGCTGATCGCCTCGCTGCCCACCGACCAGTTGCAGCCAACCTCCAACGACGATCTCGGCGGCTGGCTGAGCCTGGCCCAAGTCGTCAAGACCGCTGGCACCCTGGACCAGCAGCAGGCGGCCATCGACCACTGGCGCGAACAGAACCCGAAGCACCCTGCCGCCCTGCAACTGCCGACACCCCTGGTCAAGCTCAAGGAACTGGCCAGCCAGCCATTGAGCAAGATCGCCCTGCTGCTGCCACAGAGTGGCCAGTTGGCCGCGGTTGCCAAGGCCTTGCGCGAGGGCTTCATGGCTGCCCACTACCAGGCCCAGCAGGCCGGGCAGACGCCGCCAAGCATCCAGTTCTATGACAGCGCCAGCCTGACCTCCATGGACGAGTTCTATCGCAAGGCCCAGGCCGACGGCGTGCAACTGGTCATCGGCCCGCTGGAAAAACCGCTGGTCAAGCAGATCAGCACCCGCCCGCAATTGCCGATCACCACCCTGGCACTGAACTACAGCGAAGGCGAACAAGGGCCACCGCAACTGTTCCAGTTCGGCCTGGCACCTGAGGATGAAGCCCGCGAAGTATCCCGTCGCGCCCGTGCCGATGGCCTGCACCGCGCCGCCGCCATGGTGCCGAAGGGCGAATGGGGCGATCGCGTGCTCAAGGCCTTCAGCCAGGACTGGCAGGCCAACGGCGGCACCATCGTCGCCATCGAACGTGTCGACCAGCCGGTCCAGCTGGCCCAGCAGATCGCCGACATGTTCCAGTTGCGCCAGAGTGAAGGTCGCGCCAAGAGCCTGCAAAACACCGTCGGCACCACGGTCGCGGCCCAGCCGTCCCGTCGCCAGGATATCGAGTTCATCTTCCTCGCCTCGACACCGCAGCAGGCCCAGCAGATCAAGCCGACCCTGAACTTCCAGTACGCCGGCGACGTGCCGGTCTACGCAACGTCCTCGGTGTTCAGCGCCAGCGGCGACCAGAACCAGTACAACGACATGAGCGGCATCCGCTTCTGTGAAACCCCCTGGCTGCTCGACGCCAATGACCCGCTGCGCAAGCAGGTCACCGCGCAGTGGCCCCAGGCGGGTGGCAGCCTGGGTCGGTTGTACGCGATGGGGGCGGACGCCTATCGCCTGGCGCCGCGCCTGGGCCAGCTCAAGACGGTGCCGGACAGCCGCATCGACGGCCTGTCGGGCAGCCTGGCCGTGTCTCCCACCCAGCGCGTACAGCGTCAACTGCCCTGGGCCGAGTTCGTCAACGGCCAGGTGCAGCGCCTGCCGGACACCCAGCGCTAATGCCTGACCGATCACGCCAGCAAAGCGGACGGGATGCCGAGGGCCAGGCCCTCGCGCATCTCGAGCAACACGGCCTGCGGCTGCTGGCGCAGAACTGGTTGTGCAAACGCGGCGAGCTTGATCTGGTCATGCTTGACGGCGATACAGTAGTATTCGTCGAAGTCCGCTACAGAAAAAATACCCAATGGGGTGGCGCGCTCGACAGCATTGACGGGCGCAAGCGCCAAAAGCTGATTTTCGCCGCGCAGTACTTCCTGCAACGCGAGTCTCGCTGGGCCGATCATCCCTGCCGCTTCGACGTGGTTGCCATCGACAGTAACGCCGACCAGTTGAACTGGCTGCAGAACGCCTTCGACAGTTGAGCGCCCATGCCGAGCCGGACACCTTCACCTAACTTTTTTGCTCTTTGCTTTGCGCGCCGCACATGTTTGTGCCGATAAGTCGCGCTACTTAAGGTCACACAGATGGACATGCAATCGCGAATTCGCCAGCTTTTTCAGGCCAGTATCGACACCAAGCAACAGGCGATGGACGTACTTGCACCGCACATCGAGCAAGCCAGCCAAGTGATGGTCAACGCCTTGCTCAACGAGGGCAAGATGCTTTCGTGCGGCAACGGCGGCTCGGCCGGCGACGCCCAGCATTTTTCCTCGGAATTGCTCAACCGCTTCGAGCGCGAACGCCCGAGCCTGCCGGCAATCGCCCTGACCACCGACAGCTCGACGATTACCTCGATCGCCAACGACTACAGCTACAACGAAGTCTTCTCCAAACAGATCCGCGCCCTGGGCCAACCCGGCGATGTCCTGCTGGCGATTTCCACCAGCGGCAACTCGGCCAACATTATTCAAGCGATCCAGGCCGCACATGATCGCGAAATGATTGTCGTAGCATTGACCGGTCGTGACGGCGGCGGCATGGCGTCACTGCTATTGCCCGAAGACGTCGAGATCCGCGTACCGGCCAATGTCACTGCACGTATCCAGGAAGTCCACCTGCTGGCGATCCACTGCCTTTGCGACTTGATCGACAGCCAACTGTTCGGGAGTGAAGAATGACCCCTAATCGCCTAGGCCTTCTGGCCCTGACCCTGTGCCTCGGCATCAGCGGCTGCACATCGGTGGTTAACGCCAGCCGGGAAAAGCCGATTGAAGATGACCGCGGCACCCGCACCTTCGGCAGCAAGATCGACGACTCCCTGATTGAAACCAAGGTCGGCGTGAACATCGCCAAGGCCGATCCGGACCTGGACAACAACTCGCACATCGTCGTCACCAGCTTCAACGGCGTTGTCTTGCTGGCCGGCCAGACCCCACGTGCCGACCTCAAGGCCAAGGCCGAACAAGAAGCCAGCGCCGTGCAGCGGGTCAAGACCGTGCATAACGAGCTTCAGGTTCTGCAACCTTCTTCGCTGCTGGCGCGCCAGAACGATGCCTGGCTGACCACCAAGATCAAGACGCAGATGCTCACCGACGCCAGCATTCCTGGTTCGCGCATCAAGGTTGTGACTGAGAATGGCATCGTGTATTTGCTGGGGTTGCTGACCAAGCAGGAAGCGGCGCAGGCGACTAATCTGGTGCAGGGTGTGTCTGGAGTGCAGAAGATTGTGAAGTTGTTTGAGTATATTGACTGATATAGATGCTGGTACACGAACGGCGCTTTTCCTGGAAAGGAAGGCGCCGTTTTTTTATGGCTTCGTTTTGGGGCTGGTTGATCGGTGTGTATATCCATTGCTGCGGTAACGGCCGCTTAGGGTTCCGCCCTGGCGGCGGGTCACTTTCGAAAAGCCCGGAAGCCGGCCCAGTCGAAAGTAACCAAAGCGCTTCTGCCTCACCACTCGGTGCCTCGCCAGGGCTCGGCATGCCTGAACGAAGGCATTGCTCCGTGGGCCGCCGCGAAGGCGATGGCTCAGTCACATGGATGTTGGTTTACTGGCCTCATCGCGAGCAAGCTCGCTCCCACAGGGGTTCTGTATTGGATATGAATTTTGTGTCCACTGGAGATTGAATGTGGGAGCGAGCCTGCTCGCGATGGCGGTGGTTCAGTCAAATGGATGTTGGGCTTGCCGGCCTCTTCGCGAGCAGGCTCGCTCCCACAGGGGTTCTGTGTTGGATATGAATTTTGTGCCCACTGGAGATTGAATGTGGGAGCGAGCTTGCTCGCGATGGCGGTGGTTCAGTCAAATGGATGTTGGGCTTGCCGGCCTCTTCGCGAGCAGGCTCGCTCCCACAGGGGTTCTGTGTTGGATATGAATTTTGTGCCCACTGGAGATTGAATGTGGGAGCGAGCTTGCTCGCGATGGCGGTGGTTCAGTCAAATGGATGCTGGGCTTGCCGGCCTCTTCGCGAGCAAGCCCGCTCCCACAGGACCTTGAAAGGGATGGTTGCAAGAGCGGAACCATAAGCACGCGTTACCGCAGAAACGAATATGCACACAAAACCACGACACAAAAAAATGCCCGCATCTCACGACACAGGCATTTTCTTAACCAAGTTACAGGCTTTCGCCCAACCAGTGACTGGCACTTATCGGCAACCTACTTCACCACTTTCAAACTCGGCCGCCCACTAGGACGCGGCGGCTCGTCATCCGGTGGCGGCAAATCATCATCCGGCTCGAACTCTTCCTCACCGTCCAGCGGCGCTTCCAGCTCGAACACCATGCCCTGGCCATTCTCCCGGGCATAAATGCCCAGGATCGCAGCAACAGGCACGTACAGGGTATGCGGCACACCACCGAAGCGCCCTTCGAAACTGACAGCATCGTTATCCATGTGCAAGTGACGCACGGCGGCTGGCGACACGTTCAGGACAATCTGCCCGTCATTGGCAAAACCCTGCGGCACCTGCACCGACGGAAACTCGGCGTTGACCAGCATGTGCGGGGTGCAATCGTTGTCCACAATCCACTCGTAGAGCGCGCGGACCAGATAAGGTCGACTGGAGTTCATAGCGGCTCCCTAAGCCTTAGCGCATGTCGCGTTCGACACCAGACAGACTCGCCTGGAATGCCTCACGCGCAAATTGGCGCTCCATATAATCAAGCAGCGGCTTGGCAGGCCGCGGCAGTTCGATACCCAGAATCGGCAAACGCCAGAGTATGGGCAATAGGCAGCAATCCACCAGACTTTGTTCCTCACTGAGGAAAAACGGCTTGTCGACGAACAGCGGCGATACGCCTGTCAGGCTTTCACGCAATTCCTTGCGTGCCACGACCCGCGCCGGCTCCTTGGTCCGGGAATCCAGGATCAAGTCCACCAACCCGCACCAGTCACGCTGGATGCGATGGATCAGCAAACGGCTGTTGGCACGCGCGACAGGATAAACCGGCAGTAAAGGTGGATGCGGATAACGCTCATCCAGATATTCCATCACCACAGTCGACTCCCACAACGCCAGGTCACGATCGACCAGTGTGGGCAGGCTGCCGTAAGGGTTCACCTCGATCAGCTTCGGCGGCTGACGGCCCGCTTCGACGTAAATGATCTCGGCGCTGACACCCTTCTCTGCCAGTACGATGCGTACCCGGTGGGAATAGTGGTCGGCGGGGTCGGAGTAACAGGCCAACCGATTGGTCACGCCCATGGCGATCCTCCTCGCTTGTTGAAATTATCGAAAAACGGAAAAGCGAGCGCGCCCAGAGGGCGCCTCCCGTAACACCTGGCTGGCCAGGCTCGTTACATTTTCAGAGACGCCCTTGGGCGCGCACGATTAACAGCAATGGCTTACAGCTTTATCAATGCACGTCTTTCCAGTATTCACGCTTGAGCAGGTAAGCGAATACGAAGAAGAACGCCAAGTACAGCAATACATAGGTACCAATGCGCTGATGTTCCAGCTTCACCGGGTTGGCCGAGTAGGCCAGGAAGGTCACCAGGTTCTTGACCTTCTCGTCAAACTGCTCCGGGGTCAGGCTGCCGGTGTTCGGCAATACGGTCAGCTGGTCGCAAGCTTCGTGAGTCAACGCGGAGCCGGTCAGCGGATCGAATTGCTTTTTACCGTCTTCAACGATCTGGACCTGTTTGCAGCCTACCACCTGGCGACCCTGGAGGCCGACCAGAACGTTAGGCATGCCGACATTCGGGAAGACCTTGTTGTTCACGCCCCATGGACGCGAAGGATCCTCGTAGAACGAACGCAGGTAGCCGTAAAGCCAGTCGGTGCCACGCACACGGGCAACCAGGGTCAGGTCCGGCGGCGCGGCACCGAACCAGGTCTTGGCATCCGCAGGCTGCATGCCGATGTTCATGTGGTCACCCAGCTTGGCACCGGTGAACACCAGCTTCTCGAGCATCAGCTCATGAGGGATGCCCAGGTCATCGGCAACACGCTCGTAGCGCTGGAACTTGGCACTGTGGCAACCCATGCAGTAGTTGGCGAACGTACGGGCGCCGTCCTGCATGGCCGCTTTGTCGGAAACGTCGATGTCGACTTTTTCGAGCTCCGGACCACCGTGTTCAGCCGCGAAGGACAGTACAGGCATAGCAGCAAGAATCAGTACAGCAAATAGCTTTTTCATCAGCCAGTCACCCTTTCCGGAACCGGTTTGGTCTTCTCGAGCCTGGTGTAGAACGGCATCAAAATGAAGTAGGCGAAATACAGGAAGGTGCAGACCTGCGACAGCAGCGTCCGGCCCGGTGTCGGTGCCAGTACACCCAGCACGCCCAGGATCACGAACGAGACGCAGAACACCACGAGCCATATCTTGCTCAGCCAGCCTTTGTAGCGCATCGACTTGACGGGGCTGCGGTCCAGCCACGGCAGGACGAACAGCACGGCGATGGCCGCGCCCATGGCGATAACACCCAGCAGCTTGTCCGGGATCGCCCGCAGGATCGCGTAGAACGGCGTGAAGTACCAGACCGGGGCAATGTGCTCAGGGGTCTTGAACGCGTTCGCCTGCTCGAAGTTCGGCTTCTCGAGGAAGTATCCGCCCATTTCCGGGAAGAAGAACACGATGGA
Organism: Pseudomonas sp. CG7; assembly: GCF_023701885.1. Lineage (NCBI taxonomy): Bacteria > Pseudomonadati > Pseudomonadota > Gammaproteobacteria > Pseudomonadales > Pseudomonadaceae > Pseudomonas > Pseudomonas sp. CG7. The sequence goes on from NZ_JABAEE010000018.1 coordinate 75,539, forward strand.
GCAGAAGATGAACAGGAAGACCACCACGCCGACGATGTCTTTCACGGTGTAGTACGGGTGGAAGGCGATGCCATCCAGCGGTACGCCGTTCTCGTCCTTGTGCTTCTTGATATCCACGCCGTCGGGGTTGTTCGAACCGACTTCGTGCAGCGCGAGGATGTGCAGCACCACCAGGCCGAGGATCACGATCGGCAGGGCCACGACATGCAAGGCGAAAAAGCGGTTCAAGGTGATGCCTGAGATCAGGTAGTCACCACGGATCCATTGGGTCAGGTCGTCGCCGATGACCGGGATCGCACCGAACAGCGAGATGATCACCTGGGCACCCCAGTAGGACATCTGGCCCCACGGCAGCAGGTAACCCATGAAGGCCTCGGCCATCAGTGCCAGGTAGATCAGCATGCCGAAGACCCACACCAGCTCACGGGGCTTCTGGTACGAACCGTAGAGCAAGCCACGGAACATGTGCAGGTAGACCACGATGAAGAACGCCGAAGCGCCAGTGGAGTGCAGCAGACGCAGGATCGAGCCGTACTCGACGTCGCGCATGATGTATTCGACGGAGGCGAACGCCTCTTCCGCCGACGGCGTGTAGCTCATGGTCAGCCAGACACCGGTGACGATCTGGTTGACCAGAACGAGCAGCGCCAGGGAGCCAAAGAAGTAGAAGAAGTTGAAGTTCTTCGGAGCGTAGTACTTGCTGAGATGGTCTTCCCACATCTTGGTCGCGGGAAAGCGCGCATCAACCCAATCCATAAGTTTGCTCATCACGCTTTCTCCGTATCGACGCCAACGACAATGATGTCATCGGTCTCATAGGAATGCGGGGGAACTGGCAGGTTCAGAGGTGCAGGCTGCGATTTGTAGACGCGACCGGCCAGGTCGTAGTGGGAGCCGTGGCAAGGGCAGAAATAGCCACCGACCCAGTCCTTGCCCAGATCGGCAGGGGCCACTTCAGGACGGAACGTTGGCGAGCAACCCAGGTGCGTGCAGATACCGATCAGCAGCAGAACCTCTGGCTTGATCGAACGCGTTTCAGGGTTGACGTATTCCGGTTGGACCGAGTTCTTGGAGGACGGGTCGGACAACTGACCCTCGATCTTTTTCAGATTCCCCAGGATTTCCTCTGTACGGCGGACGATGAACACCGGCTGGCCGCGCCACTCAGCAATCATCTGCTGGCCTGGCTCGATCTTGCTGACATTCACTTTCACCGGTGCACCTGCGGCTTTCGCCTTGGCGCTGGGAAACCATGACCCCACGAACGGGACCGCAGCCCCCACCGCTCCTGCAGCACCCACCACGGATGTGGCTGCTACCAGGAAGCGACGCCGGCCTGCATTCACGCCGTCATTGCTCATTCAGTCCTCTCCCATCAGCTTTGTGGCCTGTTAGATCAGGCGTCTACTAAGTAAAAATCTGAACTTATAAAAATTTTGCCGAATGGTAATGAAAAGCCCCAATTCTGACAAGGTAATTACCAAGCGGCCAAACCGCCAAGCCTTGTAGTATAGGGGCTCTACGAATGTGGCAAGTTGTCACAGAGCAATTCTTTTGCCCATAAAAAAACGCCCAGCTCCGTGAGGAACTGGGCGCCTTTTGAAAGCGGAAGCGAAATTAACGCTTCGAGTACTGCGGACGCTTACGCGCTTTACGCAGACCGACTTTCTTACGTTCAACTTCGCGAGCATCGCGAGTTACGAAGCCGGCTTTGCGCAGAGCACCACGCAGAGTCTCGTCGTAATCCATCAGGGCGCGAGTGATGCCGTGGCGGATTGCGCCAGCTTGACCACTTACACCACCACCGATAACAGTGACGTAGATGTCGAATTTTTCGACGGTCTCGGTCAGTTCCAGCGGCTGACGAACTACCATGCGGGCAGTTTCGCGGCCGAAGAAGTTATCCAGGGAGCGGTTGTTGATGGAGATGTTACCAGTGCCCGGACGCAGGAAAACGCGTGCGGTTGCAGTCTTGCGACGGCCAGTGCCGTAATTTTGAGTCGCCGACATAATGAACTATTCCGTTAAAACTTCAGTTCTTGGGGCTGCTGAGCAGTATGAGGGTGAGCAGCGCCCGCATAAACCTTCAGCTTACGATACATGTCGCGACCCAGTGGGTTCTTAGGCAGCATGCCTTTAACCGCGGTCTCGATCACGCGCTCAGGGGCTTTGGCGATCAGCTTTTCGAAGTTGATCGACTTGATGCCGCCAGGAAAACCGGAGTGGGAGTAGTACATTTTGTCAGTGGTTTTAGCGCCAGTAACACGTACTTGCTCAGCGTTGATCACGACGATGTAGTCACCGGTGTCAACGTGAGGGGTGTACTCAGGCTTGTGCTTGCCACGCAGACGGCTCGCGATTTCGGTGGCCAGACGACCCAGGGTCTGACCAGCAGCGTCGACGACAAACCAGTCGCGCTTTACTGTTTCCGGTTTAGCAGTAAAAGTTTTCATTCTTTATAGCCTCAGGGGCCGCCCTGTAAATTAGACGGCGGATCTTACTGAATAGTGCGTACTTTGACAAGTCAAAGGCAGCCGGATACAGACGCTTTCGGGGGCTCGGGTCGGCGCGTCCGTTCAACGGCAAGATTCTTCGGCGGCGGCGCATCACTTCCACTGCAGAAAGAGGTGCGCAATTATGCAGATTGCGAAAAATATTTCAACCTGCTTTTATGATTGTTTTGCCCGAGGAGTTCCCGATGGACTATCGCCAGCTAGGCCGTACCGATCTGAATGTCAGCGCCCTGTGCCTCGGCACCATGACCTGGGGTGAGCAGAACAGCGAGGCAGAGGCCTTCGCCCAGATCGAACGCGCCAAGGGTGCCGGCATCAATTTCATCGACACCGCCGAGATGTACCCGGTCCCCCCCAAGGCCGATACCTACGCCACCACCGAGCGCTACATCGGCAATTACTTCAAGAGCCGTGGCGACCGTGCCGACTGGATCCTGGCGAGCAAGATCGCCGGCCCCGGCAACACCATCGACTACATCCGCGACAAGAACCTCAAGCACAACCGCCGCCACATCGTCGAAGCGGTGGACGCCAGCCTCAAGCGCCTGCAGACCGACTGGATCGATCTCTACCAGCTGCATTGGCCCGAGCGCAGCACCAACTTCTTTGGTCAACTGGGCTACCAGCACAAGGCCGACGAAACGTTCACCCCGCTGGAGGAAACCCTCGAAGCCCTGGACGAGCAGGTCCGCGCCGGCAAGATCCGCCACATCGGCCTGTCCAACGAAACGCCTTGGGGCACCATGAAATTCCTCGCCCTGGCCGAGGCCCGTGGCTGGCCGCGGGCGGTGTCGATCCAGAACCCGTACAACCTGCTCAACCGCAGCTTCGAGATCGGCCTGTCGGAAATCGCCATTCGCGAACAATGTGGACTGCTGGCTTATTCGCCACTGGCGTTCGGCTTCCTGTCGGGCAAATACGAAAACGGCGCACGGCCCGCCAAGGGCCGCCTGACCCTTTACAGCCGCTTCATGCGTTACTTCAACCCGCAGTCGGAGGCCGCCTGCAGCCGTTATGTCGCCCTGGCCCGTGAGCACGGCCTGGACCCGGCGCAGATGGCCCTGGCGTTCGTCACCCAGCAGCCGTTCGTGACCAGCAACATCATCGGCGCCACCACGCTGGAGCAACTGGACAGCAACATCGCCAGCTTCGATCTGAAGCTGTCGGATGAAGTGCTGGCGGGGATCGAGGCGATTCACAAGGATCAGCCGAACCCGGCGCCCTGATCCATAGGCCTCATCGCGAGCAAGCTCGCGATAGCCGACTCAACCCCCCCCCTTATCAAAGCGACCGCGCAATGATCTCCTTCATGATTTCATTGGTCCCGGCATAGATCCGCTGCACCCGCGCATCCGCCCATGCCCGGGCAATCGGGTATTCCCACATGAAGCCGTAGCCGCCATGCAACTGCACGCACTCGTCGAGCACCTTGCATTGCAGGTCGGTGCCCCAGTACTTGGCCATCGCCGCCGTCGGCACGTCCAGCTTGCCTTGCAGGTGCAACTCCAGGCAGCGGTCGACGAAGACCCGGCCAATCTGGATTTCGGTGGCCATTTCCGCGAGCTTGAAACGGGTGTGCTGGAAGTCGGCGATGGATTTGCCGAACGCCTTGCGATCACGGGTGTAGTCCAGGGTCCATTGCAGCGCCGCTTCGGCCGAAGCCAGGCCACCGATGGCGACGGTCAGGCGTTCCTGGGGCAGCTCTTGCATCAGGTAGGCAAAGCCCATTCCGGCCTGCCCCAGCAGGTTTTCCTTCGGCACGCGGACATCCTGGAAGAACAGTTCCGACGTGTCCTGGGCCTTCATGCCGACTTTCTCCAGGCGCTTGCCCTTTTCAAAGCCCGGGGTGCCCGCCTCCACCAGGAACAGGCTGGTGCCCTTGGCGCCGGCCTTGGGGTCGGTCTTGGCGACCACAATCACCAGGTCCGCCAGGAAGCCATTGGTGATGAATGTCTTCGAGCCGTTGATGACGTATTCATCACCGTCGAGCACCGCCGTGGTCTTCACCCCTTGCAGGTCGGAGCCGGCGCCCGGCTCGGTCATGGCAATGGCCGTGACCATTTCGCCAGACACCAGTTTCGGCAGGTACTTGTGTTTCAGCGCTTCGCTGCCGTAATGCAGGATGTACGGCGCGACGATGTCGGAATGCAGCGAGAAGCCGATCCCCGTCAGCCCCAGGCGGCCGATCTCCTCGATCACCACGGTGCTGTAGAGGAAATCCGCGTCAAGCCCGCCATAGGCCTCTGGCAGGTGCGAGCACAACATGCCCGCCTCCCCCGCTTTGTTCCAGAGTTGACGATCGACATGCCCCTGTTTTTCCCACTGACTGTGGTACGGCACGGCTTCTTTTTCGAGGAAGGTTCGTACGCTGTCGCGAAACAATTCGTGCTCGGGACTGAACAGGGTTCTTGGGATCATGGCGCACCTTTGGTTATTGTTGGGCGTGGTTATCCGACAGAGCCTAAGCCTGCGACGTACGACAGGACACTGGACACATCCGACAAAAAATAAGACGATCCAGCCGTCTGTTGACCACTTTCCCCTATAAAAATAAAGATGAATTATGTCTATGCACGCCTCCACGCCCTTGCGGCGCGTCAGCATCCTGGCAGTCGACCGGGTCTTCGCCTCCACCCTCATGCAAGCCAAGGATTTTTTCCACCTGGCCAGCCTGCGCTATGGCAAACAACTGGGCCACGGCCTGACGCCGGCGTTTGAAACCCGGCTGGTCAGCCCCGATGGCAAACCGGTGAACAGTTTCAGCGATGTGATCATGCCGGTGGACGGTGGCCTGGAAAATACCGACGTCATCATCCTGCCAGCCTTCTGGGATGATTTCGCCGGCCTCTGCCAACGTTATCCCCAGGTCTTGCCCTGGCTGCGCGAACAACACGCTCGCGGCGCAGTCCTCTGCGGCGAAGCCACCGGGGTGTTCTGGCTGGCCGAGGCCGGGCTACTCGACGGCAAGGAAGCCACCACTTACTGGCGCTTCTTCAATGCCTTCAAGGAGCGCTTCCCCCAGGTGCACCTGAACCAGGACAAACACCTGACCGACGCCGACAACCTGTTCTGCGCTGGCGGTACGACCTCAGCCTGCGACCTCTACATCTACCTCATCGAACGCTTCTGCGGCGCCAACGTGGCCCAGGCCGTGGCGCGGGACATCCTGTATGAAGTGCAACGCAGCTATTCGCCAGGACGGATCGGCTTCGGCGGGCAGAAACTGCACCAGGACGTGATCATCCTGCAGATCCAGCAATGGCTCGAAGAGCACTTCGCCGATAAATTCCGCTTCGAGGACGTTGCCCGGGAACATGGCATGAGCATCCGCAATTTCATGCGCCGCTTCCAGACCGCCACGGGCGACAAACCGCTGCACTATCTGCAACGGCTGCGGATCGAAACCGCCAAGGGCCTGCTCTCCGGCAGCCGCAAGAGCATCAAGACCATCAGCTACGAAGTCGGCTACGACGACGCGAGCTTTTTCGCACGACTGTTCCGGCAACATACCGACCTGTCGCCGAACCAGTATCGACAGCAGTTTCAGCAGGCGGCGTGAACCAGAGCTGAATACAATCCAGTGTGGGAGCGGGCTTGCTCGCGAAAGCGGTGGGTCAGCTTGCATCGATGCTGAACATGCCGCCCTCTTCGCGAGCAAGCCCGCTCCCACAGGGTTATGCGGAGGACTGCTAAATCTCGCACACAAAAAAGGCCTGCAATCGCAGGCCTTTTTTTGTGCTCCGAACGCCCTACGGCTTATGCGCCCGCGCCAGGAATTCGTGGGATTGCATTTCCAACAAGCGACTCAGGGTCCGCTGGAATTCGAAGGTCAGGCGACCGCCGGTGTAGAGATCCTTGAGTTCGACTTCAGCCGAAATGATCAGCTTCACGTTACGGTCGTAGAACTCGTCGACCATGTTGATGAAGCGACGGGCGATGTCGTCGGTGGTGACGCTCATCTGCTCGACATTACTCAGCAACACGGCGTGGAAGATCTTGCCCAGTTCGATGTAATCGTTCTGGCTGCGCGGGCCGTCGCACAGTTCGCGGAAGTCGAACCAGGCGACGTCGTCGCAGGTGCGAATGGCGCGGATCTTGCGATTTTCGATGATCAGTTCGTCGTTTTCGACCGCTTGGGTGCATTCCGGTGTCAGGGCGCGGAAGCTCTTGCGCAGGCTTTCTTCGGCGGCGGCATCCAACGGGAAGTGGAACAGTTCCGCTTGTTCGAGGTGGCGCAGGCGGTAGTCGACGCCGCTGTCGACGTTGACGATTTCGGTGTGTTCCTTGATCAGCGCGATGGCCGGCAGGAAACGCGCCCGTTGCAGGCCATCCTTGTACAGGCCGTCCGGCACGATGTTCGAGGTGGCGACCAGGGTCACGCCGTTCTTGAACAGTTCTTCCATCAAGGTGCCGAGGATCATCGCGTCGGTGATATCGGAAACGAAAAACTCATCGAAGCAGATCACCCGGGGCTCGTCGGAAAAACGCTTGGCGATGATGGTCAGCGGGTTCTTTTCGCCACCCAGGGTCTTCATTTCCTCGTGCACGCGCTTCATGAAGCGGTGGAAGTGTGTCCGTGTCTTTTCCTTGAACGGCAGCGCTTCGAAGAAGGTATCCACCAGGTAGGTCTTGCCACGGCCAACGCCGCCCCAGAAGTACAGGCCCTTGACGGGCGCCTGGTCTTTTTTGCCGAACAGTTTGCCCAACAGGCCCGGCTTGTTCTTCGATGCCGCGACCAGGTCGTCGTACAGGCGCTGCAAATGCCGCACCGCCGTTTCCTGGGCTGCGTCGTGGAAGAACTCCGGGCGTTTCAGATCAGCTTGATATCGTTCTAGGGGCGTCATATTCGTTAGCAAGGCAACAAAAACGGGCCGTCACTGTAGCGATGGCCCGGAAGAATGGCAATCGGCCCTTATTCGGGCCGATGGTCGGGTGACGCGCCGGATCAGTCCTGGGCAGGCGTCAGGGCAATGCGCAAGGCATCAATGGCCGCGTCCCGGGCGGCACTGTCGGTGAACGCTGGGCTATTCGCCACGCATTCGCCTTCGAGCCAGACGCTGAAACTCAGCTCGTCGCTGCGTACGTCCAGGGGTTGGCCGGCCTGCAATTGCTTGGTCACCTGCCCTGCGGTCTTGCCGTCGGCAAAATTGTTCGAGAGCAACAGTTGCTCACCCTCGGCGGAAAGCAGGCGGAAACGGAAACTGCCGTCCTCCTCGCGGAAGCTGACGAAACGTGCCGCCTTGGCCGCTTTCTTTTTGGTCTGGGTGGCCACCTGGACCTGGCTGACGAAGGACCGCAAGCCAACGGCCTCGCGCAGTTCATTGAGGAACGGCGTTGCCACGGCCCGGGCCTTGCTCGCGCCCAGTTGCAGGATGTCTTCGAGGTCCGATGGACGCTCGATGAACTGGTGATAACGTTCGCGGGCCTCACCCAGCTCGCTGTCGAGCAACTGGAACAGGCGGTTCTTCGCTTCGCCCCAACCCAGGCCCTGCAACAGTTCGCTGCGGAACTCGGCGGACTGCTCGGCAGTGGCGAAAGCCTGGAACAGGGTGAACAGGTGCGAATTGTCCGGATCCTTGGCTTCGCCCGGGGCGCGGGAGTCGGTGACGATCCGCGAGATCGCGTCCTTCATGTCCTTGGCGCTGCTGAACAGCGGAATGGTGTTGTCGTAGCTCTTGGACATCTTGCGGCCATCGAGGCCCGGCAATGTGGCGACGCTTTCTTCGATCAGCGCCTCGGGCATGGTGAAGAACTCCTTGCCCTGGCCGAACAGATGATTGAAGCGCTGGCCGATGTCCCGGGCCATCTCCACGTGCTGGATCTGGTCGCGGCCGACCGGCACCTTGTGGGCGTTGAACATCAGGATGTCGGCGGCCATGAGGATCGGGTAGCTGTAGAGGCCCATGGTGACGCCGGCGTCCGGGTCTTCGCCGGTCTCGACGTTCTTGTCCACCGAGGCCTTGTAGGCGTGGGCGCGGTTGAGCAGGCCCTTGGCGGCGACGCAGGTCAGCAGCCAGGTCAGCTCCGGGATCTCGGGAATGTCGGACTGGCGATAGAACGTTACGCGGTCCACGTCCAGGCCGCCGGCCAGCCAGGTGGCGGCGATTTCCAGGCGCGAACGCTGGATACGCAGCGGGTCATCGCACTTGATCAGGGCGTGATAGTCGGCCAGGAAGTAGAACGAATCGGCGTTGCTGTCGCGGCTGGCGAGGATCGCCGGACGGATGGCGCCGGCATAGTTGCCCAGGTGCGGGGTGCCGGTGGTGGTGATGCCGGTCAGGATACGGGTACGCGTCGTCATGGGTTATCGCTTGTCAGACTGCTGTCAATTCGAGAGGCGCGGCAGGATCAGATCCTTGAGATCAGTCAGCTTGCCATGAAAAAAGTGTCCGCATTCTGCCACTTTCAGCAGCTCATGGGGACGTTGGAGCGTGTCGGACCATGCGTAGACCAGTTGCGGATCGACCACTTCGTCGGTTTCCGGCTGGCTCACGGTCAAGTCGCCCCCGGTCGGCAAGGGCGACTGCTCATCCAGGCGCATCACCGCCGGGGCCACCATGAACAAGTGCTTGACCGGTTGTCCCTGGGCTTCCAGGCGCCCACCCAGGCTGGCGGCGACGAATCCGCCGAAGGAAAAGCCGAACAGGGTCAGGGGCAATTGCGGGTATTGTTCCCGCAGCCATTGGGCGACCGCCTGGGCGTCGTCCACTTCACCAGTGCCCATGTCATGAGTGCCGGCACTGGCGCCCACGCCACGATAATTGAAACGCAACGTAACCAGCCCGGCATCCCGGGCGGTGCGTTGCAGGGTCGAGACCACTTTGTTGAGCATGGTCCCGCCCTGCACCGGGTTCGGGTGGCAGATCAGCGCCAGGCCACGGGGGGCCTCGTTGTCCAGGTACAAGGCTTCCAGTTGGCCCACGGGGCCATCGATGACTACAGGGGTTTCGCGCATAAGCAAGGGAAAGAACTCCGTGACCCCGAATGGGGTCGACTCGTCTAGCTAAAAGTCTGTGCCTGGCATGATTGCGATGTTCTTCGCGGTATACAGCGCAGGTCCGAGCCGTTAACGTAAAGCAAAGCCGTTTATAGAGGAAGGACTCGTGGAACACTCGCTCTTAGTTTGGTTGTTGCCTACTCTTGCCCTGGTTGCCGGTGTCGCCATTGGATTCCTGCTTGCCCGACTGCTGCCCAACGCGGTGCCCAACAGCACCCAACGTCAGCTGGACGACATCCAGGAACGTTTCGACAGTTATCAGAATGAAGTGGTTACCCACTTCAACAGCACCGCCTCTCTGGTGAAAAAACTCACCCAGAGCTACCAGGAAGTCCAGGATCATCTGTCCGAGGGTGCCAATCGCCTGGCCCTGGACGAGCAGACTCGCCAGCGCCTGCTGGCTGCCCTGCAAGCCGATGCGGCACAGACGCCACGGGAACGCCTGACCCCACCCAAAGGGATCCAGGAACCGCCACGGGACTACGCGCCAAAGGCCCCGAATTCGCCCGGCATGCTCGATGAGCATTACGGTTTGAAGAAGTAATTTCCAAGCGACACCAAAAAGCCCGCCCGATCCCATGATCGGGCGGGCTTTTTATCGGTTCCTATTCCCTATTTCAATTTGATCCCCCGTGGCGAGGGAGCTTGCTCCCGCTGGGCTGCGAAGCAGCCCTATAGCAGCGAACTCGATTTTCCTGACACACCGAGTTGCCTGGTTTTGGGGCCGCTTCGCGGCCCAGCGGGAGCAAGCTCCCTCGCCACAGGGATCGGTGTCCTGAGGCATCTCAGTTAAGCCAACACCTCACCCGCCACCTGGTCGATGGCCCCTTTGGTGATGTCGACGATCAGGTCCGCATCTTCGCGGGTCAGGATCAGCGGTGGGGCGAAGCCCAGGATGTCGCCGTGGGGCATGGCGCGGGCGAGCATGCCGCGCTCCAGGCAGGCAGCCGAGACCTTCGGGCCGACTTTAAGTGCCGGGTCGAACGCCGTGCGCTGTTCACGATCGGCCATGAACTCCACTGCGGCCAGCATGCCGTCGCCGCGCACCTCCCCCACCAGCGGATGACCTTCCAGCGTTTCACGCAACCGACGGTTCAAGTAGCCCCCAACATTCTCGGCGTTGGCCGTGAGGTTTTCCCGTTCGAGGATGTCGACGTTGGCCAACGCCGCCGCCGCGCAGATCGGATGCCCGGAATACGTCCAGCCATGGCCCATGGCGCCTTCGGCCTGGGAGGCCTTTTCAATCACGCTCCAGACCTTCTCGCCGATGATCACCGCCGACAACGGTGCATAAGCACTGGTCAGGCCTTTGGCGGTGGTGATCAGGTCCGGCTTCATGCCGTAGCGCTGGCTGCCCATCTTCGACCCCAGGCGACCAAACGCGCAGACCACCTCGTCGGCAATCAACAGCACGTCGTACTTCTTCAACACGGCCTGGATCGCATCCCAGTAACCGACAGGCGGGACAATGATGCCGCCGGTGCCCATCAGCGGTTCACCGATGAACGCCGCGACGGTGTCCGGGCCTTCGGCGAGAATCATCTTCTCCAGCTCATCGGCGCAATAGCTCACGAATGCCGCTTCGTCCATGCCCACCGGGGCCTTGCGATACCAGTGCGGGCACACGGTGTGCTTGACCCCTTCCACCGGAAGATCGAAATGCTGGTGGAAGGTCGCCAGCCCCGTCAGGCTGCCGGTCATGATGCCCGAACCATGGTAGCCACGGTCCCGCGAGATGATCTTTTTCTTCAGCGGCCGGCCCAGCACGTTGTTGTAGTAGCGCACCAATTTGACTTGGGTCTCGTTGGCATCGGAGCCGGACAATCCGTAGTAGACCTTCTTCATCCCTTCCGGCGCCCAGTCCATGATGCGACTGGACAGCTCAATGATCGCCTCGCTCGAGTGGCCGACGTAGGTGTGGTAGTAGGCCAGTTCCTTGGCCTGCTTATAGATGGCGTCAGCCACCTCCGTGCGGCCGTAGCCGATGTTCACGCAGTAGAGGCCGGCGAAGGCGTCGATGAACTCACGGCCCTCATGGTCGCGAATGCGAACGCCTGACGCACTCTTGATGATCCGTCCCTTGAGCGCGCCGCTGGCATGGTCATGGGCGTGGGTCGAGGGGTGCATGAAATGCGCACGGTCTTGTTCGAATAGCGTATTGAGTTCTTGGCTCATGCGGACTCTCCTGGGAACTGGCCTTGATGGTGCAGGCAAAAATATTTGGTTTCGACAAAGGGCTCGAAGCCCTCGCTGCCACCCTCACGACCGAGGCCGGAGGCTTTCATGCCACCGAAGGGGATCGGGTGGCCGGTGAACTTGACGCCGTTGACCGCGACCATGGCGTGGTCGAGACGGCGGATCAGCGGATAAATGACATCCAGGCGGTTCGAACAAATATAGGCCGCCAGTCCGTATTCGGTGTCGTTGGCCATTTCGATGGCTTCGTCCAGGGTGTCGAACGGCATCACCCCGGCAATGGGCGCGAAGTTTTCTTCACGGTAGATGCGCATCTGCGGCGTGACATCGGCCAGCACGGTCGGTTGATAGAACAACCCGCCCAAGGCATGGGCCTCGCCCCCCACCAGGCGCTGAGCGCCCAGCGCCAGGGCATCGGTGACACGATCAGCGGTCGCATCGAACGCCGCCTGGTGCATCAACGGCCCGACATCCCCGTCCTGTTCCTGTTGACCGACCATGGCCGGCCCGACGCGCAAGCCACGCACCGCCGCGGCGAAACGACTGAGGAACGCTGGGTACACCGAGCGTTGCACCATGATTCGGTTGGCCGCGCAGCAATCCTGGCCCGAGGTCTGGAACTTCGCTTCCACAGCGACTTTCACTGCCAGCGTCAGGTCGGCATCGGCGCAGACAATGAACGGCGCGTTGCCGCCCAGTTCCAGTGCGACTTTCTTCACGTCATGGGCCGCCGCTTGCAGCACCAGTTTGCCGACCCGGGTCGAGCCAGTGAAACTCACCGAGTGTACACGACGGTCCTTGACCAGGGTTTCCATGGCCATTTGCGGCTCGCCCAAGACCACGTTGAAGACTCCGGCGGGAAAGCCCGCTTCCTCGGCCAATTGCGCCAGGGCCAACGCTGAGTACGGTGTTTCGTGGGCGGGCTTGATCACCACCGTGCAGCCGGCAGCCAGGGCCGCGGCGGCCTTGCGGGTGATCATCGCCGAAGGGAAATTCCACGGTGTGAGCAGCGCGCAGACGCCCACCGGCTCCTTGATGGTGCCCAGGTGCGCATTCGGGATATGGCTGGGGATGTTCTGGCCGTAAAGGCGCCGGGCTTCCTCGGCGAACCAAGGGATGAAGCTGGCGGCATAGGCGATTTCGCCACGGGACTCGGCCAACGGTTTGCCCTGTTCCAGGCTGAGGATGTGTGCGAGGTCTTCGCTGTGTTCGGTGATCAACGCTGCCCAGCGCCGCAGGATCGCGCCGCGCGTCTCCAGGCTCTGCTCGCGCCACGCCGGGAAGGCGCGATGCGCTGCGTCCACCGCCGCGACGATCTGCGCCTGATCGAGCATCGGCACATGGCCGATAACCGTGCGGGCGGCAGGGTTGTGCACCGCGATGCTTTGGCCACTGTCGCTGTGGACCCAATGGCCATCGATGTAGCAAAGCGCTTTGAACAGCAGCGGATGTTGATAAGGCATGACGTTCACTCCAGACCGTTTGCGTGAATCCATGCTAGGGCAGCGATGCTTGGGTTTTCGGGTGTTTGCGCAGGGCCATACCTTGGTTTTTTTCTGGAAAAGACTTGCTGGAACGTGTTTTCTGCGGTGCTCAGGAAGAGGGCGCCAACTCCGCCGGCAACGCGCCGACGGTCTTGATGGTCTTGGTGACGATGTAGGTGAAGTAGCGTTCGATGCCGAGGTCTTCGAGCAGCAGTTGGTCGACGAAACGCTGATAGGCATCGACGTCCGGGGACTGGATCATCGCCAGGTAATCCACACCGCCACCGGTGGCGTAACAGAATGCCACTTCCGGCGCGGCGATCATGCGTTGCTCGAAACGGCGCATGTCCTGGGCGGTGTGTCGGGCCAGGGTGATCTCCACCAGCACCTGCTGGCGCTTGAACACCGCGCCCCAATCGATCTGCGCCCGGTAACCGATGATCAAGCCCGCCGCTTCCAGCTTGCGCACCCGCTCCCAGGCCGGCGTCACCGACAGGTTGATGGCCTCGGCCAGGCTCGACTTGGTGATGCGCCCGTCCTCGGCGAGGATCTGCAGGATCTTGAGGTCGTAGCGATCGAGCTTGTGCATGGGGCCGGGCTCCGGGCGGTTAAAAACTCAGACTCAACGCAGGCCTTTGTGGGAGCGGGCTTGCTCGCGAAGAGGCCTGAGCTGGTCTAATAGTCCCGGACACCTCAATAGGTGAAACTACACCTATTGAGGAATATTCCATGACCAAGAAGTA
>NZ_JABAEE010000019.1:0-12759 GCF_023701885.1 Pseudomonas sp. CG7
GTGCTTAACAGCACCGAACTGCCGTTGACTCATCTGCGTAGCTGACCGCTTTTGTGGCCGGGGGGGCGGGCGGCGCGCGGGGGGGGGTGGTGGGGGACGCCCAACGCGGCAGTCCTCGCGGCCGGGCCCGTCAAGTTCGGGCACTGCTGGCCAGACGCTCGAGGACATGATCGCTGTGCTGGAACAGCCCGGCCAATGGGATTTTCTCTTGATGGATATCGTTCCGGAACTCGTGCCGCGTATTCCGAACTGGCCGCAAAACCGGGGCTTGGTCATTATGGATGTCAGGCCCGGGAGGCTCCCTTCCACCCTGCGATTCTCGCGCCAGGCAGGCCCTGAACGTTTGTCGAGCAGTCCGGATTACGCCACGGATGTGGTGGTGAGACGGTCAAGCGACAGCCACTATGATTTGATCCAGGCAGGTCGTGTCATTCCAATCCGAAGCCTCGGTGACTGTTTCTTCTCAGCGGTTACCCAGGGCTTGGACGAACTTGAGGGGACGGTCGTTTTCTCCCCGACAGAGTTGCGCCTGGCGTCGGCAAGATACATTCGCGAAAACCTTGAATCGTTTCGCCACCTGGAAGTTCAGGGCGCCCCCCGTCAAATGCTGGCACCGGATAGCCAGAGGGAGGAGGCGGTCGCCAAGGCGGGGCAGGTGTTTGTGAAAACGGAGCCCACGCTTGAAAATCTTCTGGGCAGGGAGACCTTGGATGTTGTAACGAGGCTGCTCGCTGGCGCGCCTAACCCGTATAGGTTGTTTCGAGCGCCGCGGGTACGCCTGTCGCTGCGTGCAGGTTTGGCTGCCGTCGGTTCCTCGTCGGAACTCTGGAGACAAATCGAGCAGTTGGCGCCGGTCCGGCCTTTGTATGGATTGGCAACCTCATTCACGCCCTACACACCCGCCCAGAGAAGCGTTGTCGAAGAGCTCCTGGATATGACGCTGGTCGGCAACGAAAGTGGGCGAACGATCGATCTACTGGCCAGGGATGGCTATTTTCAGTTGAACCGGGATTCGATTCATATCTTGCTTGAGTACGGCGTCGGTATCGATGAGTGGTACAAATTTTATCCCAAGAGCCCGACAGCCTATATTCCGAGCAGCGAGGCGGGGGCCGAGGATGTGCGGGGGCTCCTTAATGGCAGGGAACTGGTGCGGCCACATCAGTTGGCCGAGCTTGCCAATACACTGAACGTAAATCCCGGCCTGGGAAGCCCGATCAGCGGAATGATTGAGTTATTCCGCTATAAGAAAATGACCGGACGCACCGTTGGGTTACTTCGAGGTGCCCTGCGCAACAAGGGTCGGTTGGTGGCCCGGGCTGAGCGGGTTCTAGCCTCTCGTGTGATCGAAACCAATCTTGGCGGTGCATTGCCCGTCTCTGTATTTTCAAGGTGGATAAGTCATCCGGCGCTCAGTTCGGCGAAGCTTGAATTTATTGCCAGGTATGCCGAAACCCGTGTGCAGGAGCTATTGAACACCGGCGATATCGATGTCCGATGGATCCACGGGTTCACAGAAAAGACGCTGAGAAGCATCGAAATGCACTCAGCATCGCTAGCAGCTTTTGTTCGTTTCCTGGAGCCACAATCGGGAAGTGCTACAGATATCGGTATGGCGGACATCGCCAGGCTGCTAAGCGGCCCCGATGGCGTTCCGTCGAACTCCAGAACGATTATTTTGCTCGACGTCCCTAACTTGTTGGCTAATCTGACCAAGAACTTCACCCGCGATGAGGCCAGGAGTATTTGGACAGAGTTGATCTGCCCTTACTACAGTGACCTGAATATCTACGACGCGCTTGGGCAGGTTCGCCCGTTGAACTCCGAAGCGAATTTCACCTCGGCATTGATCAATGCTCTCCAGCAGGATGTGGCGCGCGCACACCAGTTGATTGACCGTGTCTTTGCCGATCCCACGACCTCGGCGCAGGTGCTGAATCACCTGTATCGCTTTGACTTTACTGCGAATCGAGCGGAACACAGCCTTTTGATGTTCGCAGAATACGTGAGTTGTTATAACCGAATACCGGACTGGGCATGGCAATACAAAAAACATAAAGGCTGATGGAGCGATGGCTATCGCGGGGCTCCCCGCGATAGCCATCTTTTCTATTTCAACGGCAGGCTGACAAACTTCGGACCTGCCCCCCCTCGCGCTGGTTCTCTTCACTCAGCCATCGTTCAAATGCCGCGCCCACAGCCGGCCATTCCGAATCGAGCATCGAATACCACGCCGTGTCGCGGTTCTGGCCCTTGACGACCATGTGCTGGCGGAACACGCCTTCAAACGTGAAGCCCAGTCGCTCGGCGGCATATTTGGAACGGGCGTTGCCGTTGTTGCATTTCCATTCGAGGCGCCGGTAGCCGAGGGCAAACGACTCCTTGGCCAGCAGATAAACCGCCTCGGTGCTTTTCGGCGAGCGCTGCATTGGCGCGCCGAAGGTGACGTGGCCGATCTCGATGCGGCCGTGGGCCGGAACGATGGACATCAGGCTCAGGATACCTTGCACCTCGCCGCTGGCCCGGTCGATCACGCTGAAGAAATACGGGTCGATGTTGGAGGCGTGGTTGTCCAGCCAGGCATTGAAGGCGCCTCGGTCCTTGAACGGACCGTAGGGCAAATAATCCCAGAGTTTCGGGTCGGCGCCGGGCCCCTCGAGGGCTTGCCAAAGACCCTCGGCATGACGCGCCGGGGCGAGTTTTTCCAGGCGGATGAATCGCCCTTCGAGCAAGCGCGTAAAGGGCGCCGAGACACCTTTCCAACCGGTCAGCGAGGTCGACATGCTGTGCTCCTTACAGGGCTTTGCGAAATTGAATGAAGCCTGGGCGTTCGGCAATGCGTTCGTAGAGTTGGATCGCCGTCGCGTTGGTCTCGTGGGTCAGCCAGTGGACTTTGCAGCAACCGTCGGCCTTGGCGGTGGCATAGACGAATTCGATCAATTGCCGACCGACACCGGTGCCCCGACTTTGCTCGGTCACCAGCAAATCTTGCAGGTAACAGGAATTCTCGATGCTCCAGTTCGAGCGGTGATAAATGAAATGCACCAGGCCTACCGCCGTGTCGCCGTTCCAGGCGAGGGCGCCGTGGGTCGGTTCGCGGTCATCGAGCAGGCGCTGCCAAGTGCTCTGGGTCACCGCCTCCGGCAGTTCGGTGTTGTAGAACCGCAGGTAGGCCTGCCATAGCGGCAGCCAGGCCGCGTGATCTTCGGCGGTGACGAGGCGGATCTCGGTGTGGCTCATGTTCACTCCTTGGCGGATGCGTCGGGGATCAGGCGTGCGAGCGCCTGATCTTGGGGGTCGAGGCTGGCGGCCAGGCCATTGCGCACCCCGGCGACATCTTCGGGGCTGCGGTTCTGGCTGAGCTTGCGTTTACCTTCCAGGCGTTGGATGGGCAGCGAAAAGCCGACGATGGCCTTGAGCATCGTGTCCACATACTCGGCCGGTGCGTCATCGAGTTTCCATGGTTGGGCGCGGCCGGTTTCGTGTCGATCGGTGAGGGTGCTGACCAGCTCGCGCAGGCGAGTCGCCTCGCTGAAAACGTCGGCAGTGCCATAGGCGTGTACCGCCAGGTAATTCCAGGGCGGCACCACTTTGCCGTGCTCGGCCTTGCTGGGGTACAGACTCGGGCTGACATAGGCGTCGGCGCCGGCGAATATCACCAGGGCCTCGGCACCGGCTTCCAGGTCGCGCCATTGCGGATTGGCCCGGGCCATATGCCCGTGCAGGGTTCCGTGGAGGCCCTGTCGCGTATCCAACAGCAGCGGCAAGTGGCTCGCCTGCAAACCGTGTTCACCATGAGTGACCAGCACGGCCAAGCGGCACTCGTTCATCATTTGCTGTAGCTGGGGGAGATCCTGGACGGCAAAGGCTTTTGGGTTGTACATGGAGATTTTCCTTGGCGAATGCCAGCATCCTAGGCAGGCTATTGGTCTGTTGTAAGAGCCACTCCAGACCAATTCGATAGGTCCATTCGAGACTGCGATGAATACCAACGCGCTGCCCCTGTCGTTCAACCCCGCCGGAATCGAACTGGATCGCCGCCATGGGCTCAGTCGGCAGCTGTATCAGGCATTGCGGGCTCGCGTCCTCGATGGGCGCCTGACAAGCGGCACACGCCTGCCTGCCAGCCGCGACTTGGCGGCGGCCTTGTCGATCTCGCGCAACAGCGTGGTGCGTGCGTATGACCAGCTCTACGCTGAGGGTTTCATCGAAGGGCGAGTCGGTGACGGGACTTATGTGGCGAATCTGTCCTCTACGGCATTGCCCTTGAAAAAATTATCCACAAAACCATCCACAGGCTTTTCAACAGGCTTACCCACAGGGTTATCCACAGAATGGCTCGATTTACCTGTCGGTCCATCCAGTAAAGTTACCCACAGCAACGCTTTGCACCGTGTCGAAAAACATCATTTGGCCCAGCCTCCAGCGGGACCTCCCCGGGCATTCCGGGTGGGCGTGCCGGCCTTTGACCTGTTCCCCTTCGACGTCTGGGCCAAGCTGAATGGGGCTTTCTGGCGCAAGCCCGATCTGCAGCAGCTATGTTATGGAGACTCCCAAGGCGATGCGCGGCTGCGAGGCCTGATCGCGGCTTACCTGCGCAGTTCCAGAGGGCTGCACTGCACGGCTGAGCAAATTGTGATCACCAGCGGCGCGCAGCAGGGCATCAGCCTTTGTGCACAGCTGCTGGTGGACCCGGATGACGTGGTGGCGGTGGAAAACCCTGGCTATCGCGCTGCCGGGCATGCGTTCGCGGTGGCCGGAGGCGACGTCAGGGGCGTGCCAGTGGACAGCGATGGGTTGGATTGCGCAGCGCTCGCGACGTTGAGCCATTGTCGGCTGGTGTATGTCACGCCATCCCACCAATACCCGACCGGGGTGGTGATGAGTCTTGCGCGGCGCCTGGAGTTGCTGGCCTGGGCCGAACGCAACGACGGCTGGATCGTCGAGGATGATTACGACGGCGAATACCGCTACAGCGGCGCGCCGCTGGCGCCCTTGGCTGCGCTGGATCGCCAGGGGCGGGTACTTTACGTCGGCACCTTCGGCAAGGTGGCGTTCCCGGCCCTGCGCCTGGGTTACCTTGTGCTGCCGCCGGGCCTGGTGGACGCCTTCGCCCGACGGCGCGCGGTGGATGTGCGTCATTCCGAAGTCAGCACCCAGGCCGTGATGGCCGAGTTCATGGCCGCCGGGCATTTCCAGCGGCATATCCGGCGCATGCGTCGAGCGGCCCTGGCTCGGCGGGATGCGTTGCTGGCGGGTTGGCCGAAGGCTGTGGCGGGTGTCGGTGCGATGCCCACGGTCGTCGCTGGGTTGCATGTCACGGTCCCCGTGGACAGCGTCGAGCGTGAACGTGAACTGATTGCCCAGGCCTGCGGCGTAGGCGTGGAGATCAACGGCCTGAGTGGCTATTGGTTGCCTACCACGCCTGCGCAAGTCCGCGCTGGGCTGGTGCTGGGGTTTGCGGCGGTCCCGCCGGCGGCGATCGGCACCGCGCTGGCGAGCCTGGCAAAAGCCTGGGATGTCTGACGGCCCGCGGCCGGGACATCAATCGCAGGCCAGGTTCGGCTTCATGGCCGTTTCTTTGGAAAGAACACCTGTATGGCCTGATCCACGGCAATTTCGCTGCGGTAATGATCAATCAGTTGACGTTGGTTCAATACATCCAGGGGAACGTCTGTGATGGCTGACTTGACCTGTTCCGGCGTTCTCAGGTGCCCCGAAAGAAACTTGAGATCGAACCCCCAAAAGGTGGAGTAGTGAAAGTCCGCAAGCCAAAGTGGTTTGCTGCTTGATTTGTCCCGGATTTCATATCGGTCCAGGTATCGCTTTCCTGCCGGCGTGTTGATGCGTTTCCGGTTGATTCGTTTAACGACGTGGATGAGGTTTCGTTCGTTTAGCCAAGTGACGCCGCTCATGTTGGGCGGGCTTCGTTTGATGAGCCCCAGTACGGCCTCGTATTCCTCTGCGCGTAGGGCCGTCGCTTCGTTCTTGAGCTGCAATCGCAAGGATTCGGCCGAGCCCTGCGCTTCTTTCGGCTGTTCCAGTGTTTCGTTCTTGGCCCGGTCCAGTGCCTTTTTGATTGCAGCCGCGACGGTATCCATCCGGCTGGCATGGGCTCCCATAATGAGGGATATACCGGAAGCGGTACGGCCTGGCTGGTGTAAGTCATTTTGGATGTGTGTTCTGAAGGCCGGGAGTCCTTTGATCAGGGCTTTGCCTTTCTGAACGCTGGTTATCAGGGCTGGAACCGCCGGGGATACGTTGGACATAATATGGGGGATCCATTCACCGGATTCCTTACGGTGGAATAAAGCGATCAAGTCACCGGACAACGGATTCGTCACCTCGACCCAACCCGTTTCTTCGTAGGCGCTGGACAGGCGAGCTACACCGCTGACGACGCCCCAGAAGCGGCCTCTGATGAATATTCTCCTGGAGCGCGGGCGTTCTTCATAAAGGGTCAGGGATTGTCGTTGATCGCTTCGCTCATCAAGGGCCTTGGCCAAATGACGCAAGGCTCTTTCCTTGGAATCGGTTATTCGATCACGCAAGCGCTTGAGTTGCTGGGCGTTGGTACTGTCCTGGTATTCGCTACCCATGTAGTCGATGTGCTCTTCGATAGCCGTGAACTGTTCCGTCAGGCTGCCGAGTGCATCGATTTGTTCGTCCAGCCGGATCTTGGTTGTTTCATCGATCGCGTCGCGCAAGGTTTGAAAGGCCACTATTGCATTGTCGACCAGTTGGTCAATTTCCAGCCAGCCTTCGGGCATCGTTTCGATACTTTCAAGGGGTAGGCACAGGTGGCGATACATTTCCAGTTGAAGGAGTCGTAGACCGTCGCTGGTGTAGGAGGGCAGTTTCCTACGGTAATCGCGCACGAGCTCGAAGCCGCCGAGCCCCAGTTTCTTGAGCCTGGAAAAGCGCGTCTCCATATACTCCAGGCGCTCGATCATGGTGTCACCGAGCTGAATCATGTCGTTGGCTGCATCGACGTGTCGTTGTTGTCGCACTTGGAAGCGAGGTTTGATCATGTCCTGCGCCTGCTCCAAGGCAGGAAGAAATCGTTCTCGTAATATGTCCATGTCCGCGAACGTGAAATTTATCTGCGCGTTCAAATAACCAGCGCTCACGCGGGGAGCATCCGGCCTCGACTGGAAGACCGGCCATTCAATCAAAGCGCTCAGCGCGCTTTCATAGTTTATCTGCTGTGTTTGCAGGGTCTGCCTATAAACGTCACTAAATAATTGCCGGGTATCGACCGAGGCCTGCTCCATGTTGTGGGCGTCGTCATTGAGCTGCCATTCGTTATGCGTTCTGCTTTCTTCAAACTTCCTGAGTTCAGCAAGCAATTCGATGTTGCGCCGTTGTGCCTGGGCGACAACATGCTGCCGGACGCCTTTGGATCCGCTGCCCCTTAATCGCAAGCGGCTGTCGATCCGCCACTGGCCACGCTCATCCCGGACCAAGGGGGGGCCGGAGCGTGTGTCCTTGATGATGCTGACCTGCTCACCCTCGATGCTGATCTCGAAGCACTGGCTCGCCAGCTTTGCGTACCACTTCCCGTCTTTCTGGTAGAGGCCTTCGAGCGCGCCTTCGCTCTCGGGTTGTCCGAGGTTATCGGGCACATCGATGCTGAAGTGATCGAGAAGCCCTGCGTAATTTTTGGTTTTACCCATCAAGGCGCCGAAGGTATGGATGACCTCGTAGTGCTCCTGTGGCCATTCTTCCCGGGTGATTGGCGCGAGTCTCTCGATGCTCAGTTTGGGTACGGGCGCGGGTACATCTTGCTTCGGGACAATGGCAGGCGCCTCTGTCGGACGTCCGCGGCTGCCGGCTTTTGAACGTTCGATGGCGATGTTGACCACGCCCAACGCCACGTTCAGCAGCAAGTCGACGACGATCTCCCACTTGGGCTGGGCTTTGCGCTCTGCATCGTCCTGGGCCAATCGTTCCAAATCCTCCAGTATTTGCCAGAGCCAGATCGCGGTGTTCGCCGTGGTGCCAAGATAGGGCAATGCCAGGTTGAAAATCAGCCAACCCGCCTGTTTGAAAGACTCCCAGCGGCTCTCGCTATTGGAAACCGACTGTCTATCGGCGAGTGTGACCAAGGCATTGGCGTTGGCCTTGAACAACAGCGGCATGAAATCGGCTCCCAGGGATTCATCGCTGAGGGTGACGGGCCCCGCGTCGGCTATTGATGTTATTGGGTTCGCCACGAACTCCGCGACGGCCCAAGGCGAAGGCAGGGCGCCCGGAAAAACCAGTCGGTTGTAAGTTTCCCGCACTCCGTCGGGCAGCCACGCCAGCACCGATTGGCGCAAGGTGGCTGACTGCTTGATGGCATACAGCAAGTTGCTGAACGAGGGGAACTGGCACAGCTGAGGTTCGAGCAAGGGGCGGTACAGCAGACAGGGCCCGGCGCTGGGGGGCTGTGGCCCGATCACGAACATATTGGCGACGATGTCCTCGGCAATACCGAGTTGCAACTCTGGCACGAACGCCAGTTTGCGCAGCACGATAGTTTGCCCGTCAACCTTGCGGTCGGCTTCCAGCGGCTCCATCAGCGCGAAGACATAACGACAGCCGCGCTCATCGATATCGCCTAGCCCCCTCAATTTGCACTCCAACGCAAGTAGGGGCAGTTGTATGCGTAGCTGTGAGCTGTACAGGCCCTCTCGGCGGGTCGACTCCTCTGGATCGTCGAGCAGTTTGCGTTTAATCAGCTCGGGATAAACCCGACCGATATCGACTTGGCTAATAAGCCGCTCGAGGTAGTCCACTGTCACCCCTTCGGGGAGCTCGGTCCCGTCCAAGGACTTCACGGTCTTGTTGCCCTGTGGAAGCGCCACCAGGTTTTGCAGTGCGAGATCGACTAAGTTGAACTCGGTCGTGTCGAACTTGAACGGAACGACAAAGGTCCCCCAGACGACCGGGCTTGTTATCTCGATTACGATTTTTTCCGGGTCCAGAGTCGAACCATCACCATGGTCAGATTGCATCTGGGTTTTCAAGGCATTTGACGCGTAGTCCTTGATGGAAGGGATACCGTCCAGGTAGGTTTTGCCGGCGTGTGAACTGCCCAGCGCGGACAGGTTTTTCATGTATTGAGCGAACAACGTCTGGTCGGCTACTGACGCGTTGCGTAGCCAATCGGGTATTTGTTGCTTGAACCAAGCCTCGTCAGGTCCGACCTTCAGGGCGCTGAGGGATATTTCGGACTCAGGCGAGGATGGGTCTGACTCTGCTGCAGGCTTTCCGAGCAACTGGATCTTCAAACCAATAAGGCCACAGGCCTTGCTGTCAAAAATGTTTCCGCGCGGCTCATAGAGCTGCCACCGTATCCCGGTGGTGGGGTGAGAGAGAATCAGATGGTCGGCAATGGACTGGCCCAATGCATCTCGTGATTCGAATTTCTCATAACCGTTGTACAGCGAGTGCGTAAGGATGACTTCCTTGTCGTCGACATGGCCGATCAATACGATCAGCGAGTTTTCGTTCAAGCGAGCGACCCGATCAACGGCGATTGCATCGACGTCGACCAGATACGCGTGGCTTTGGAATTGATCCTTGCGGTCTTGTGCGTCGGGGTATAGGTAAAGCTGCCTGGCCATGGCGCATTCGTTCGCCGTCCAGCCCTCGATTTGCCGGACGTCCCAGAACTTGCGAAATGTGGCGGACAATTCGTGCCAGCGGGGACCGTAGTTGCCAAATGGCATATTCCAATAAGCGAGTTGTTGTTCCTGGCTGGCCTTCAACATCGCGGGCGCCAGCTCATTGATCAACCTTCCGATTTGTTCGATGCGTACCGGCAAGTGCACTTCGGGCTCGGTAATCGGCAGTCGGGTCAAGAAGTGAAAGCCTTCAATCAATAAGGTCGGACGGCCCCGGTCTATGTGATCGGCCAGCAAGTGGCTCAGTGGTTCATAACGGGTAGGCAGCGCTACGATTTCGCCGCCGATAATGTCCCAGGCCGGTTCGGCGAGGACGGTTGTGTAGGGATCGAGGTCCAATGACGGGTAAAGCTCTTTGAGCGCATCTCGCAGGAGTACGGCGGCCACTTCATGGTCGGAGGGGCCTGCAAGCAATTGGTTGAGCAATGCTGCCTTGATGCTTGCCTCTGAGGTCGGGTCTGTGTCGGACGTGGGGTCTGTGTCGGTCGAGTCGAGTGTCATTTGCGTGTCCCTCCTTGAACATGAAAAAAACCGAAGCCGAACGCTTCGGTTTTTTCATGCTAAGGAGGCACGGACTGGGGCAGGTGGTAACTATGTATAGGTCGACGTATGACCTTGGCGCCGATACGACGCGGTCACTGGCCGGATTTGATTCGTGTCCAGGCCCGCGTGCGTGCGCGTTCGGCGTCCCTCGGCAACGGTTGCAACGTGTACAGCGAGGCCATGGCCGCTTCAGTCGGGTACAGGTTGGGGTTGCCGCGAATCGCCGGGTCGACCAGGTCGGTCGCGTCCTTGTTCGGGTTCGGATAACCGACAAAATCACTCACCGGCGCGATCACCTGGGGTTGCAGCAAATAGTTGATGAAGGTGTAGGCGTCGCCCGGGTTCTTCGCCCCTTTGGGGATGGCGAGCATGTCGAACCAGATCGGCGCGCCTTCCTTGGGCAGGCGCATGTCCACGGTCACGCCATTCTTGGCTTCCTTGGCGCGGTTGGCCGCCTGGGAAAAACTGCCGGAATAACCGACGGCCACGCAGATGTCACCGTTGGCGATATCCGCCATGTACTTGGATGAATGGAAGTACGTGATGTAAGGCCGGATCTTCAGCAGCAGCGCTTCGGCCTTGGCATAGTCCGCCGGCTTCTTGCTGTTGGGGTCCAGGCCCAGGTGCTGCAAGGCCAGGGGCAGTATTTCCGACGGCGAATCAAGCAAGGCCACGCCGCACTGCTTGAGCTTGCTGATGTTCTCTTCCTTGAAGATCAGGTCCCAACTGTCCACTGGCGCGTTGGCGCCCAGGGCGGCCTTGACCTTGTCCGGGTTGAAGCCGATCAGGATGGTGCCGTACATGTAGGGCACGGCGAACTTGTTGCCCGGGTCGTTGGCTTCGATCAGCTTCATCAGCTTGGGATCGAGGTGGTTCCAGTTCGGCAGCTTGCTGCGGTCCAGGGGCTGGAACACCCCGGCTTCGATCTGCTTGGCCAGGAACACGTTGGACGGCACCACCACGTCATAGCCGGAGTTGCCCGTCAGCAGCTTGGCCTCCAGGGCCTCGTTGGTGTCGAAGATGTCGTAGACCAACTTGACCTGGCTGTTCTGCGCCTTGAAATCCTCCAAGGCCTTGGGCGTGATGTAGTCGAACCAGTTGTAGACGCGCAAGGTGCGCTCCTCGGCCTGGACAGCGCCGCAAAGCAGCGCGGCGCACACGGCTGGGGCCATTAAACGCTTGAGTCTGTTCATGCTGTTGTTCCTCATGGGGCGCTTTGGAAACCTTCAAGAACGTTCACGGCATTGATGCCGATTTCGGCCACCGCATAGCCGCCTTCCATCACGAACAGCGTCGGCTTGCCGAGCGCCGCGATGCGCTTGCCCATCGCCAGGTAGTCCGGGCTGTCGAGCTTGAATTGCGAAATGGGGTCGTCCTTGAACGTGTCCACGCCCAGGGACACGACGATGACATCGGCGTCGTAACCCCGGATCTGCCCGCAGGCCTGCTCCAGCGCCGCGCTCCAGGTGTCCCAGCCTGAGCCTGCTGGCAAAGGGTAGTTGAAATTGAAACCCTCACCGTCGCCCTCACCGTGCTCGTCCGCATAGCCCAGGAAAAACGGAAACTCCGCCTCCGGATGGCCGTGGATCGACGCGAACAACACGTCGCTGCGCTCATAGAAAATCGATTGGGTGCCATTGCCGTGGTGGTAATCCACATCCAGGATCGCGACCTTCTTGTGGCCCTGGTCGAGAAAGGCCTGGGCGGCGATGGCCGCGTTGTTGAGGTAGCAATAACCGCCCATCAAGTCGCCAGCGGCGTGGTGCCCCGGCGGGCGGCACAAGGCAAAGGCACTGCGCGCACCACGCTGGATGTCCGCCTGGGCGGTGAGGGCCACTTGCGCGGCGCTGTAGGCCGCCTGCCACGTGCCGGCGGTGATCGGCGCGCCGGCGTCGAAACTGTAATAGCCCAACTGGCCGTGCAGGCTGGTGGGGATGACCGTGCGAAAGGTCCGCGCCGGCCAGGTGAAGGGCAGCAAATCACCGTCGCGGTTGTACTTGGCCCAGCGATCCCAGGCACCTTTGAAAAATTCCAGGTACGCCGTGCTGTGGATACGCTGGATCGGCCCCAGGCCAAAATCCTGCGGCGCCTCCACCGGCCCCAGCCCCTGCGTCTTGACCCGCTCCAACACATGATCGGCCCGGGACGGCATCTCGAAACAAGGCATCAACTGCCCGTCCATCAACTCGCAGCGGCCGTGGTGCAGGTGGTGATCGTCTGAGTAGATCGTCAGCATTTTGTTGTTCTCCGCAAGGCTGGTCCGTGGACTACAGTCTTGCGGAGTGCAGCGTTTCAGAGAACGGCGGGAGAGGCCAAAAGGGGATCGAAATGGCCAATAAGTTTGACCGTAAATCGCCCCTTGTTAGCGCGGGTGTGCGCGGGGTTGGGGCACAAGGTCCCCTGTGGGAGCGAGCTTGCTCGCGAAGGCGGCGGCACGTTACACACCGATCTCAAAATACACTCGATCCCCGTGGCGAGGGAGCTTGCTCCCGCTCGGCGGCGCAGCCGTCGTAAAGCGGCTGATGCGGTTTTTCCGGAGAAATGC
>NZ_JABAEE010000019.1:12859-87781 GCF_023701885.1 Pseudomonas sp. CG7
CCGTGGCGAGGGAGCTTGCTCCCGCTCGGCGGCGCAGCCGTCGTAAAGCGGCTGATGCGGTTTTTCCGGAGAAATGCGTCAGCCTGTTTTGGGGCGGCTTCGCCACCCAGCGGGAGCAAGCTCCCTCGCCACGGGGTTGGTGGTGTAGCGGCTAGCGTGGGTCGACGTTATCCAGCACACGGTTGGCCAGCATTGAACTCAGTTCGATCAGTTGCTGGATGCCGAGGGCAATGTGGCGGCGGGGGCCTTCGCGGTCGAAGGCCAGGTTGCTGATCATCGCATCGGCGGATGCCAGGTTGTCGCTGAGGTGGGCGCGCAGGCATTCGTTGTCCGCTTTTTTTGACACGGTGAAGAGCTGGTCCGGTTTGGGTGCATCTTCGGACTTTTCCGGCTTCGGTCGCAGGTAGTAATCCAAGGCGCGCTTTTCTGCGTCATCTTGTTTCTTCGTCTTGGATTGAGCGGACGCAGAGGTGCGCTCTGCTTCGGGGGGATTCGGTGTTGGCTTGAACATGTGCTGATACTCCATGGTTAAGCCGCAACCTCTTCCCTACTAAAAGAAGGGTGGCGGCTGTACGCAGGTTAGTAGACCGGGGAGATCAGCATTGCCGGCGCGCCGAAGCGCCCTGCGCACAGCCACCATCAAGGACAGGTTAGAAACCTGCTTGGATGGAGAGCTCATGCATCCTACTGACACAACCTCGGGCTACTAAACCCGACCACTGATGGGCAGTGGCAGGGAAACGATAGAACCCATGAGCAAGGCGCACAAGCGGGCGGATTCTGGCGTAGTTGTAGGCAATGGCGCAAGGATTCGTAGCTGGGTGGAAGCGTTGCGGCGGGAGAATAAACAAGCCTTGGTAATGCCCAGGAATCGGGGCGATGGAGCTTGCCCTTGCTCGGGGGCGCAGCGGTTTTTCTGTAGGAATGTGCCCGCCTCTATTGGGGGCGCGGCGCAGCCCAGCGGGGCGGTGCGGCGTTTCACTGAATCCCCTCGCCACAAAATCGGTGCCCACCACCAATCCCCTGTGGGAGCGAGCTTGCTCGCGATGGCGCCACCACGTTACATACCCAATTCGAAGGGGACGCGTTCGAACTACACCCGCTTGCAACTCAGACCTTGATACCTTTAAGCCATTGATTCACTTGCCCGCAATCAAAGATCGTCGGGTCGAAGATTTCCCCATACCACTCCACCGTAGCGCCGTGCTCGGGATGTCCGGGGTCGGCCATGGCCTCTAAAAACATTTCGTAACCAGGCCCTCCACCCACGTCTTCCGGTGGGCAGGCATTGGCACCTTCGATGCAATAAGGCACTTGAGGACAAGCAGTAGCGGGTAATGTTTTTTCGACCTTGATACGGTGATGCCAATCATCACCAAAGTCATAAAGATAATTGAATGTCCGTTTTCCGTTTAGTGCCTTGATCAGTGTTTTACGAGCTTCCGGATTCACCGGCGGCCCCCAGCCATCAGGGTCGGGCATGCCGTAATTCGCACCGGCAATTTCAAATTCATGCAAATGGTAGTCGCTCCAGCCCATCACGATCTGGATCACGTGATGCAACCTGCCCAAGGTAATGTTTTCAGGCACTGCGAACCGACGCCAAATCGTGGGAGTCATCCACTTCAGCTCGATGTGCAGCAGCAACAAGTCACGCTCGGGCTTTGGCAGGCGAACAGTTTTAGTCATGGGTCAGGCAGCCTCGCTGTGTTTTTTGAGTTTGAGAGTTACACTCCAGCGGTCATGCCAGAGTGCAGCTTCAAGGTGATTGAACAACCTGAAGTCAGGCCATTTGAGCTTCGATTTCTGCGAGCAAGCCTTGAATCAAGCCTGCCGCATAACGTTGTGCGCTGATCAGATCGTCTTCATGGTCGCTGCCATGAAACCGTGCGTATGCGACTGCTCCGACCTTTTCAAAACCATCGCTGAATTTATCGTCGCCAAAGCGCCGGGCCAATGCAGCCAACCCATCGCTCACGGCCTCTCCATGCTGTCCCGAGCGAATTCGCTCAACAAAGAGCCCGGCAACATTTTCAAGTGAGCCTGAGTACCGAACTACATGGATGAGATCCGCTGCATCCTTGTTCTCTTGCCGCTGATCGAGCGCAATAGCTTTCAGAATCACGAATGCAGGCACGTCTGCAAAACGTATGATGTCGACCGACATTCCTCCACCGTCGAGCAGTTGAGCACCGACCTCTTTTTCTTGATACCAGTCGTGCACGATTTTGGCGTGTTTAATGGTCAGTGCTGAGACCTGCTCGCCGCTGACGCTTACGGCCTTTCCAGGTTGCTCGTCACCGGCATCACGCAGTAGCTCGACAACGACCTCAATATGCTCATCAACTGGTCTGCGCCATCTCCAAGACGTTGGCTTTCCATCCTCGACCCAACGTGAAAACCCACGCGCCTTCAACTGATCGGCAAGGCTGGCATATTCGTCGCCGGTCGCCAGGACTTCTAGGTTCAGCACAATGTCTACATCAGACGTACCCGCATGCATTGGCACGTCTGGTGGTGCCTCTGGAGTCAGGTAGCGAGGCACTAGGCCGCCGATTAAACGCAAT
Organism: Pseudomonas sp. CG7; assembly: GCF_023701885.1. Classification (NCBI taxonomy): domain Bacteria; kingdom Pseudomonadati; phylum Pseudomonadota; class Gammaproteobacteria; order Pseudomonadales; family Pseudomonadaceae; genus Pseudomonas; species Pseudomonas sp. CG7. Next base: position 15,427 of record NZ_JABAEE010000019.1, read on the forward strand.
GTGTCCTTCAAATTACCAAATGCACTGAGTAGCGTGAGTAGGGTCCTCTCACAAGCGTTCGTTACATCAGCGTCGTACCCCGCGGCCGTGCGGGGTTTCAGTTCCTTGACCATTCAACCTCCAAGATTTTCCTGATGTGTTCAGCCAGCTCTTTGTTTCGCCCTCGACCGTCAAGTAGATCAAGATAAAGAATGTATGGGCTTACAAAATATGCAGGGTATTCGGGATGGCGCTGCCTAAACAGCAAGCTAGCGCCATCACGCTCTGTGATGGTTACGTTCGACCCTTTTTTTGCGGGCTTTAGCCTGAGCATATCCGCTATGTTCCCCGCATACCCTTTAGGGACAATCAGGTCCACAGCGTCTGTGCTTGTTAGCAATGGTGCGAATACGTTGCCAGCAGCGGTCCCTGTGAATGCCCATGGAAAATCGATCTGCTTTTCGGCAACAGTTTCTGCAACCCGTGCAAGCAGGTGCTTTGGGCTTTCCACAAACGTATGCCAAGTGGATGAATTCTCACGTGCCCGTGCCTGCCATTGCTCGGCCCACGCGTCGAGTAACGCTCCTGGGTTGACCAATCGTCTGCGTCGGGTTGGACCTCCACCTACGGACTCGCACCATTCGCGCTGAGTCAGCTCTTGAAGCACCAGGGAGCACGTGTACTGAGAGGTCTCTGCTAAATTTGATAGCTCAGTGCCCGTCAGCCATTCATGACTGTGCACTAGCAGCGAATGAATGACATTTTCGCGAGCGCCTGTAAAAAGCTGTAACGCTCGCCTTGAGGCGCTGGGTTTTGATGGCCGCTGTATATCAATTAGCCAAGATTCATGCTTGAGATAGAGGCTTCCACCTAGCTCAAAAAATGCGATGTCTCTCTCTTTCAGTTCTTTTTTTGCGCCAGGGCTCAGCGACTCCGCTGCAATCATCCGGACACTGTCAACATCGTGGAGTCGATTTCGTTCAAAACTGTCCAGGCGCCAGACTGCATCTCGGATGTCCCGAGGGTAAGCACTGCCAATGACCTCGACGAGTATCTTTAAATCTTTAGCTGAGGTGCTCAGTTCGATCACACCATCGGGAGCTGCGGCTAGACCATGCCCTGAGTGCACTTTAACGCGCGCCTCGTGACCAAAAGCGGCGGTGAGACTGTGCCCTAAGCTGTCCAAGACCTGACTCTCAAGCTTGGAGTCCCAATCATGATGTCTTTCCATCTCTTAGCTCCTTTCCGGTCTTTAGCTGCCCAGCAAAATTCTCCCCTTAGAGCTATATCTTAGCTTAAAACGGATTTTTAGCTGGACAGCTAAATATATGATTTAGGCTAAAGATAGATCATTTTTTAAGCTAGTAAGGCTCTGGCGAACTAGGATGGGCTTGCAGCCAATAAGACTATTGGCGTCCCAGCTCAGACCATTGGATGGACCTGCGCCGGTCAACTAACGGAATCGAGATCCAACGTATACGATTCACCAATCGCGTACCCATGAGCGTCACGGATCAGCTCACCGGCGTCATCCAGAGCCGGCGCCATTGCCAGTGGCTCGGCCACTCTGTTCTCCGGATGCGCCTGCCAGCGAGCCAGGTTTTGTGCCAATTGCTCAGGTTGTTCCGACAAACTCCCATAGACATCTTTTTCGCTGACCGACGTGGTGCACAGCGTGGCTAGGCGCGCGCGCGTGTTGTGCATCTTGTCGACTTCTCGGATGAGCGCAATGTTGATGGCGCTTTCGCTACGCCCATTGGGTGCGCCCCGTCCCGCCATGCGACGCTCTTCATCACGCAACTGTTGGGTAATCCGTGCCAGCGCATTGTCGATCCATTCATATTCGCGTTTTGTCGCCAGCGTGCTTCCGCTGATCTGCGCTTCCTGCCAGCGTCGCAGAGTCGCCCAACAAGCGGGGATGTAGCTGGGTACCATGAAGTGATCACCGGTCTGGATGAGTTGGGCCAGCAATGCCGGACGGTTTGGCAAGCCATGTTTATGCTCAAGGGCCACTTCGCAGGCGGCGTGTTGGGTGATGGTGTCGCAATGGGGCATCCACAGGATTGAAGAGCGCTCCTTGCGATCGAACTCCACCGGCAGGAAGTGCCGCAAGATGCCGTGGTGTTCGTAGGGCTCGCCCGTCAGGTTAGTGATGCCCGCCACGAACACGGAAAGGCCGACCGGTACGTTGGCGAATGCAAGGGCCAACCCCGTGCCATAAACACCGCTCTTGGTATTCATCCAACTACCGGGCACGCTGGGTATCGGGTCGTTGTGGTTGACCATTCGGTAATGCACCAGGGCTTCGGCGTTTTTTGTAAAGGTAGCGTCGGCTGCGCGAGGGGCGCCGTAGGTGTAAAGCTGGAGGGTGTAGCCTTCTGGTCTGCGCCGCAGCATTTCTGAAAGGAGTAACGCTACCGCACCGCCCAGGCTGTGGCCGCATATCAGCAGTTTTTGCCCGGCGTAGAACCTGTCCAGATAGCTCGTCACGAAGGCCGCAGTTTTTTTGGCGGCGCCATAGAACCCTCGATGCACCTGGCCGACACCTTCTTCAAACGGCACTTGGAGCGCATCGGCGTCGCGCAGGAAATCGGCGGTTTGCTGGGTGCCACGTACTGCTATCAGGATCAGTTCGTCGTTGTGGGTGATGTAGGCCTGGGTGTCGGTGCTTTCTTGCTTGTCGGTGTCATCGAGAAAATGGACTTTGGCGGGATGTTCCTGATGTACACCCAATTCCGGATCGTTGGCCGCGTAGAGGGCCGGGTCGAATGGCACGATCTCCAGGCGTTTGGAGTAGGGCACGTCTTCATAAAGTGGGTAATAGGGTTTTGTCTGCTCCGGATAGAACTCCCCGAGTTCTTCGAACTTGGCCAACGCATCCGCGAACCAATTGCCCACGCTTGGTTGCTTGGTGAAGCTCAGCGGCGTTGTTATCGGAGCCTTGCCAGGTGTTTGCCCGAAGGGGCAGTAGGTCAAGGTCGACATGAGCGCCAATTGATACAAGTTGAGCGCGCAGAATTCAGGGGCGGTGGACAGCATGGGGCGTAAGGCGCGCAACGGGCGAACTTCCAGCACAGTGTGTTTTTGCGGCATCAGCGCTACGCCGAGCCTGCCATGTTCACCCATCAGGCGTGCCGGCCCCGAAGGGGCTGGGTAATGGCGGTACACCTCGGGGGGCAAATGCGCGACATGCTTGACCAGGTGCCGTACTTCCACTTGGAAGTAATCGTCTGCACAGGCTTGTGCGGGATTTTCCCGGGTGCGTGTGGCGTTTGGGTTCAGGTAGCGGGTTTGCTCGGCGCGGACTTGTAGTTCGGTGATTTGGAGGGGGTAGTGAGTTCTACGTTGAAGCTCGATATAAAACTTCTCCTGCCCTTGATACGGTTGTTCAAAGGCAAGGGCAAGCGGCCCTGCGTAGTGGTTGATGACCTTGCCGATGCCCATGGCATCCAGGTTGCCTGAGTATTGTTGTCCTTCCGAATCGGTCGCCATATAGGCCAGTCCCGCATAGGGCTCGCCAGAGCCCAACTCATCGACGAGCTGAAAACTGGTCCATCTACCCCCGACAGGACAGGCCAAATTGCGCCTGCTTAGCCTCGACTCCAATTCCTTTTGAAACGACGTCATACGCGATCTCCTTATTCCGTACAACCGGGGTAAATAGTGCATTTGCGCCCATCGGGCATCTGAAAGCCGCTGAAGTCTTTGTAATTACCGAAACAAAATGCGTATGGATCTTCGAAGTTCTCGCCCATGCAGCGTTTCCAGCCGTTGGGCACCTTCACCCAGGTATCACCCATGTAGGGCTTCTCTTCGCGGGCCAACTTGATCTTCATCCTCACGGTTTTACCCGGCAGTTGATCAAGGGTGTACGCCGAGAAAGGACGTCCACGGCCAAGCTCGCCTTGTAGGTTGGTTTTTTTGCAGTCAAGAATTTTTCTGAGAATGCGGGGCTTGCCTGAGGTGCGGAACAACCATTGGCATTGGCCGTAAAAAGTGCTTTCACCCGCTTCGCTGAACGTGCCTTTGTATTGCGCTTCCAGGTCATCGCGAATCACGACGTTGGCTGAATCTTGACTGATATCGCTCCAGTCCTTGCCATAGGCGGAGTTGATTTCTAGCTCAATGCGGCTGATCACCAGCGGGCAACCCATACGGGTTCGGCGAATAACGATTTCGGAATCGGGTTTGTATGCCTTCCGCCACTCCCTGTTGAATACCGGCGCTTTGTTATACCGGGTCTCGACGGCGCAGGTTTCGCTTGGGGCGGGCACGTAGTACACCGCTGCTTGGTAGGCAAAGCCAGGCGGCAAATCCGCCGTAAAAATAAAGGTGTTCAGTTGTCTGTCGGCACAACCTGTCGTGAGCGCCAGGCAGCCGCTCAAACCCGCCATTCGCAGGGTATGTTTCATCGCGACGTATCTCCTTGCCAGGACGCCGTCATCAGGAGTACCCGTTCAAAATGCTCGTCGGGGCTTTCAGCTGATCGTACTTGCCAATACGGCGCCGGCGCCTGGGCGGGTGCTTGCAGGCGCTGGGTCAGTAAAAACTCCAACTGCTCGGGCGCCCGCCACTGCCAGGCCTCGGCCTGGTCGAGCGTGGCACGCAACCACGCCTCCGGCTTTTGTTGCTCGGCCAGTGTTGCGAAGGCCTGGACATGCTCGGCCAACAGGAAGCGACGGGCATTGAGGAGCCGAACCTGCATCGCTTGTTGCGGGGTAACGGGCACCTGCAGCCAAAGAGGCGAATCAGGCACCGGATAGGTTCCTGGCGCCGGGTTATGCGTGCTTGACCAATGATGGCCCTGCCAATAGCAGACACTGATCGCTGGTCCGAGGTAGGCCGGATAGTCTTCAACGGACAGGTGCTTGAGCGCCCGGGACAGTACACGGTTGTCATGGAAGCGGTACAACGCCTGATGGGGGCGCTCTCCGATGATCAGCCGTTCCCGCCAGTGCTCCACCAGTGTAGGCAGCCGCCCTTTGGGAAGGCTGGCAAACCATCCCCAGTGGCTGTCCGGTCGGTCGAGCAATTCATTGATGTGTTCGTCGCCGGGCCGATCGAAGTTGAAGACAAAGGGGCCGGCGTCAGCGAGGTCAGCAACCAGCGTTTGGCCGTACACGCTCAAGTATTGGTCGGGACGACTGTTCTTGAGCAATGTCTGGCGCGTGGGGTGCTCATGTTCTGAGTCCAGGACGAGGCACAGGGCGTGGCCGAGGCGTTGCTGTTCGATCAACCATTGATGGGGGAGTGAGCGAGTCATGCGGCGGCGACTTCCATTGCGCAGAGACCCTCGCGGCAGGCCTCGCAGATCGGACAAAAGTCCAATCCCGCTGCTTTGCTGGCTGTTATCAGCGCGCGTTGAGTGGGAGCGAATACTGGGGCTGGAGCCGCCAAGGGATCGGTCAAACCGGGTCTGAATGATGAGGCAGTGGCGCCGGCCATGGGGGCGCCGCCGAGTTGGATTTCACTGCTGCTGTAGATACCACTGTGGTCGATCACGATGTGCTGGCCCCCGGCTTTCAAACTGAGGGTTGCGCCTGCTTCAAGGACCACATGAGCGCCTGCCTTGATATGTATCTGTTGTCCGGCCTCGACGGCCAGTGTCTGATCGACACGGGTGTGGCGGTTGGCGACGCGCAGGTAGTCATTGCCTTCGACTTGGACCGTGCGGTCGGCGGCCGTGGTCCGATGCTCTTCGGCGTGCAGGACAGTGATGCTATTGCCCTTGATGGTTTCCCGTCGCTCGTTGCCAATCTCCAATCGGCTGTCGTTTTCGATTTTCTGTTCCATGTCACGCTGAGCTCGCAAATAGATCAGTTCCTGACCTGCGCGATCTTCCAGATGCAGCTCATTGAAGCCCTTGCCGTCCGGTGAGCTGCGAGAGCGAAACACGGTACGGGTCTTGTGCGCAGGCAACGGGTAGGGCGAGGCATTGGCGCTGTTGATCAGGCATCCGATGATCAACGGCTTGTCGGGATCGCCCTCCATGAAGGCCACCAATACCTCCATGCCCACCCGCGGGATCGTGGCGCCCCCATAGCTGTTACCCGCCCAGTTGGAGGCGACTCGCAACCAACAACTGCTGCCGTCATCGACTTGTCCCGCACGATCCCAAAAGAACCTGACCTTGACCCGACCATACCGGTCGCAGTGGATATCTTCGCCCAGGGGGCCGGTGACGATTGCGGTCTGACTGCCGGATATACGTGGCTTCTTATAGACCCGCTGCGAACGGAAGATCGCGTCCCAAGGCGTGGCAACGAAGCGATTGCGATAGCCCTGATTGAAGCGGTCTTCAGCCTCGCCAGCGTTACTGGGGGTGATTTCCCCCAGCACTTGCGGCTGTTTGCCTTTGTGATGCACTTCGGTCAGGAGCCATAGATCATTCCATTCCTGGCGAGGGTGCTCACTCAATGTCAGGAAGTGCCCCGTCCTCAATGCTGGCTGATCACTCTTTCCTTCGGCCTGGCGGTAGTCGGCGCGATGGCGTTCCAGGGCTCTCTGGCTCAATAATTTGCCGCGTTTTTCCTGGTTAAAGTCGCCCGGATAATCATAGGCTTCCAGGTCTGGCTGAACGTTTTCGACGCCGGGCTGACAGCTGCTCTCCAACAGGAATGTCGCCTTCTCGAAATCGTCATCACGGCGGGTGACGCGGCTGGTCCGGGTCTCCAGTCGCAGGCCAAATCGGTGGATGACCGGCTCGTCGTCAACCATGCCGCTGCCGTGTTTATAAACAGTGCGGTGCTCAAGCCGGGGAAATACGGTCTGGTTATCACCAAATACCAGGTGATGGCCCGACTCACTGTGCTGGAAGTGATAATGCAGGCCCTCTTCGTGACACAGGCGCTCAATGAAGTGCAAGTCGGATTCGTGATACTGCACACAGTAGTCACGAGGTAGATAACTCGTACTTAACTGGAAACGATGGGCATCGGTGAGAATGCCGTGTTCTTTGAGGATCGATGTAATGATCTGCGGAACACTGGCGTGTTGGAAGATGCGCTGGTTGGTGCGGTTCTCCAAGTAAATCAGGCGTGGCATTAATGTTATTGCGTAATAAGTCAGCCTTTTGCCTGAATCGCCTTGCGCAGCACGATAAATCACCCCGTGGACACCGCCTCCCTGTTTATCAAATGCTAGAAAGGCCTGTTTGTTTAATAAATGTTCCAGGTTTATATCCCATTGTTCGCTGACAAGTTCAATGTCGAATGAATAGGGGGTGCTGATGGCTTCTGAACCTTCGAAGGCCAGGACTTGGAAGTCGTGCGTGAGGTCACGGATCGTAAGGCGGAAGTTGGACAGATCAAAGGTGGGTAACATGGCGAACGTCCTTGGGTTGTGGCTTTAGCTCCTGATTCCATTGAAGCAGACTTGGCGGATGATCGCGTAGGCCCCGGTAAAAAAGGAAAGGGATGTAGGAATTTTCTTCATTGATCAACGAGATTGCGACAGAAATAATTTGAAGCGTTTTGTCATTTTTTGAAAGGTAAATTCATCATCTCCAATACTGGCTCGACGTGGGAAATTTCACTTGGAGTCCATTTGTTTTTGTTTCTTTAAAAAAAGGAAAGCTCCTACTTTTTTATTCTGAAAACCTTGGCATTCTTCGCGGCGTTCGGCAGGTAAGAGAGCGGTGAGTGTTTGGGGCGAGGCGGCTGGATTGTATTTGGCGAAATCTCCTACAAACGAAGCTGAATATTTACCTTGAATAACCATGCTGTCCAAACAACCCATGCCACTAGCAGAACTTTCAGGGGGGTAAATGTCATATTCCGAAAAACTGTCCGTCCATTATTTGTTGCTCGCCAAGACTCCCGTTTCCAAGGACAGTTTTGCGGGTTCGGACGTGCGTTTTTCAAATGAATACGAAGCCTTGGGAAGCGAGGTGGGCAAAGCCCAGTCGATGCACGAAAGTGGTCAGGTCGACTGGACGAAGGTCCTTGAGGGAAGCGAAGCGCTGTTGCGGACCCAGTCGAAGGATCTACGTGTGGTGGCTTGGCTGGTTTGGGCGCGGTATCAGCGAGAGTCGTTCCAAGGGCTGCTGGCGGGTCTCGGTCTTTTGCAGCACTTATGCAAGCACCATTGGCTGGATATCCACCCGCTCAAGAATCGAACCCGTGCCGCCAGCTTCAATTGGCTGTTGCCTCGCCTGGAGCAAGCGTTCGGCGATGACATTGCGATCAAGGAGCAGTTGCCGATGTTCCGCCATCTGGCGGAACAACTGGAAGGCCTCGATGCCGCTTGCACCGCCCAATTGGGTGACGACGCACCTCTGCTGCTGCCGCTGTGTCGGCGCCTCGACAGTATGATCCAGCGAGCCACCGAAAACCGGCCGCAGCCTGGTGCCATTGGAACGGTTGTGGCTCAGGTAAAACAGGTTGCCACCCAACTGCTCCCGCCCGGCTCTCCGATCGAAAACGAAAAAGAAGCCCACAAGGCCCTGCGCGCCCAGCAGGAAGGTGCGCGTCCATTATGCGCCTGGTGGCTCAAACAAAAAGCGCCTGACGCTCGTGCCCTGCGCCTGAATCGCACCATGCTCTGGCTGGCCATCGATGTATTGCCCGAGCGCAATGCCGAGCAGGTCACCCAGCTGCGCGGCCTGCCGGCGGACAAACTCAAGATTTATCAAGATCGATTCCAGCAGGGTGATTACGCAGACCTGCTTGTGGAGATCGAGGCGAGCCTGGCGACGGCACCGTTCTGGTTCGATGGCCAGAGGCTTGCCTGGGAATGCCTGCAAGGGTTGAACGCCGAGTTGGCCATGCGGGAAGTGGAAGTCCATTTTGCGTTATTCATCCAGCGCCTGCCGGGCATTATCGAATTGCGCTGGCATGACGGTACGCCGTTCGCCGATTCGGCCACCCGGAGTTGGATCGCTGCCCAAGTCAAGCCTCACCTGCAGAGTCCCGGCGCGGCACCCACGGCCGATGTCGCCGACAACCTTGCGCCTTGGGAAGGGGCGCTGAAGGAGGCCGAGGCGATCCTGCGCAACGACGGTCTCAAACCCGCCGTTAAGTTGCTCAGGCAAGGCATGCAAAGCGCCAATGGGGCGCGCGAGCGATTCCTTTGGCACTTCGCGTTGGCTCGTGTGTGCTTTTCGGCCAGGAAATACGAACTCGCCAAGGTCCAGTTGGAGGCCCTCGATCAGACGCTACGAAACGCAGGCCTGAATGCCTGGGAGCCGCTCTTGGAGCTGCAGGTGCTGCACCTGTTGCATAGCTGCTGCGAGCTGTTGCCACAAAACCACTCTGTACGTGAATGCAAGGAAGAGACCCATCGCAGGTTATGTCACCTCGATCTGGAACGGGTCATTGAATAGGCCTCCGGGTCCCAAATTGAAAGAAGGAGAAAATCATGGCCAAAGAAGGCTCGGTCGCCCCTAAGGAACGTATCAACGTTACCTTCAAGCCTGCCACCGGCGGTGCCCAGGAAGACATTGAACTGCCGTTGAAACTGTTGGCGATCGGTGATTACACCCACCGTTTGGATGAACGCAAGGTCGAGGATCGCAAGCCGATCGGCATCGACAAAATGACCTTCGACGAAGTGTTGGCCAAGCAAGAGCTGAACCTGACCCTGAGCGTACCGAATCGTCTCCAGTCAGAGAGCGGCGCTGAGGAGCTGCCTGTACAGCTGCGCTTGAACTCGATGAAAGACTTCAATCCGGCGAGCCTGGTCAAGCAAGTACCGGAACTCAGCAAGCTGATGGCGCTGCGCGAGGCGCTGGTGGCACTCAAAGGGCCGTTGGGCAACGCGCCGGCGTTTCGTAAAGCCATCGAAGGCGTACTCGCCAATGACGACTCCCGCCGCCGCGTATTGGATGAGCTGGGCCTGGACACCACAGCGAAGAGCGCTTGATTTCTTTCAGCCAAGGAAGCCGAAACATGAGTACCCATGCAGTACAGCAGCAGAGCCAGGACAACGCGGACTACAGCATTCTTGAAAGCATCATCGCCCAGACCCGTCTGACTCCGGACGATGAAGCCTACGACATTGCCAGGCGCGGTGTGTCTGCATTCATCGAAGAGCTGCTCAAGCCGCAAACCAGCGGCGAGCCGGGCAAGAAGGCCATGGTTGACCGCATGATCGCCGAGATCGACGCCAAGCTCAGTCGCCAGGTGGACGAAATCCTCCACCACCCGCAATTCCAGGCGTTGGAATCGGCGTGGCGCGGTTTGCAGTTGCTGGTGGACCGCACCGACTTCCGCGAAAACATCAAGATAGAAATACTCAATGTGTCCAAGGACGATTTGCTGGACGACTTCGAGGACTCACCGGAGGTCATGCAGTCGGGCCTGTACAAGCACATCTACACCGCAGAGTACGGCCAGTTCGGTGGGCAACCGGTGGGCGCGGTCATCGCCAACTACTACATGTCCCCAAGCTCGCCGGATGTGAAATTGATGCAGTACGTGTCCAGTGTCGCCTGCATGTCCCATGCGCCATTCATTGCTGCGGCCGGTCCGAAATTCTTTGGCCTGGAGAGTTTCACGGGACTGCCGGACCTCAAGGACCTGAAAGATCATTTCGAAGGCCCGCAATTCGCCAAGTGGCAGAGCTTTCGTCAATCGGAAGACGCTCGCTATTTCGGCCTGACCGTCCCGCGCTTCCTGTTGCGCAACCCATACGATCCGCAAGAGAACCCGGTCAAGTCGTTCGTCTACAAGGAAACCGTTGCCAACAGCCACGAGCACTACCTGTGGGGCAACACGGCGTACGCGTTCGGCACGAGGCTGACCGACAGCTTCGCCAAATTCCGCTGGTGCCCGAATATCGTCGGCCCACAAAGCGGTGGCGCAGTCGAAGACCTGCCGTTGCATCACTTCGAAAGCATGGGCGAAATCGAAACCAAGATCCCGACTGAAGTACTGGTGTCCGATCGTCGCGAATACGAATTGGCCGAGGAGGGCTTCATCTCCCTGACCATGCGCAAAGGTAGTGACAATGCCGCGTTCTTCTCCGCCAGCTCCGTGCAGAAATCAAAGTTCTTCGGTAACAGCGCCGAGGACAAGCATGCAGAGCTGAACTACAAGCTCGGCACCCAGTTGCCTTACATGATGATCGTCAATCGCCTGGCTCATTACTTGAAAGTTCTGCAGCGCGAGCAACTGGGGTCCTGGAAAGAACGCACGGACCTGGAGCGTGAACTCAACAACTGGATCCGCCAGTACGTGGCCGACCAGGAGAACCCAAGTGCCGAAGTCCGTGGCCGTCGTCCGCTGCGTGTCGCGAAGATTGTGGTCAGTGACGTGGAAGGTGACCCGGGCTGGTACCGCGTCGGCCTCAATGTAAGGCCGCACTTTAAGTACATGGGCGCCGATTTCACGCTGTCACTGGTTGGCAAACTGGACAAGGCGTAAGCACCCATGACTTACGGCAGTCTTTTCGAACGACTGGCTAGTGATTCTGAAAAGCGCAGGGGTTTGAGCCGCGAGGTTTGCGTTGTCACATCCGTTGCTGCGCATCTGGCCAAGATGCTCAGTACGCGGGCAGGTAGCGTGCAGACACTCGCGGATTATGGACTGCCGGATCTCAATGACATGCGCTTTAGCCTGCACGATGTCGGGAGCCAAGCCCGCAAGGCAATCGAGACCTTCATCAAGGCCTACGAACCACGTTTGCGCGATGTCTGTGTCGTTTTAATGCCGAGCAACGCCGATCAACTTCGCCTGTCCTTGCGCATCGACGCGTTACTGGATGTGGACGGGACCAGGCGACAGGTCAGTTTTTCCGCGCGCCTGGACGGCAGCGGTCAGGTCAAGGTCAGACAAGGATAGCCACTGATGTCGTTCAATCATTACTACCAGAGCGAACTGACGGCGCTCCGCCAGATGGGTCGATGTTTCGCCGAGCGCAACCCGGCATTGGCACCCTTTCTCGGGCAGACCGGACGGGACCCGGATGTAGAGCGGCTACTGGAGGGGTTTGCATTCCTGACCGGGCGGCTGCGCCAGAAGCTCGACGACCAGTTGCCGGAGCTGAGTCATTCGCTGATGCAACTGTTGTGGCCGAACTACATGCGGCCATTGCCAGCCTTCGGCATTTTGCAGTTCGATCCGCTGCAGCGATCTGGGCCCGCGTTTCGGGTCGAGCGCGATACGCCGGTCGAAAGCAAGCCGGTCCAGCAGGTGAGTTGTCGTTTCCTTACCTGTTACCCCACCGACGTCCTCGCGCTTGATCTGACCCAGCTGAGTTATTCGGTAAAAGGGGAGGGGTCGCTGTTGAGCTTGCATCTGCAGATGCGTTGCGACGGTCATTTGGGCGAGCTGCAACTGAGCCGCTTACGCCTGCATTTGACTGGCGAACGCTACATCAGCCAGATGCTCTATCTCAGCCTGCTGCGTAATCTTGAAGGTATCGAGCTGATCCCGTTGGACGGTACCGGCGAGGCCCTACGGACGGCAGATGGCAGCCCGACGACGTTCAGGCTCCCCGCTGACCGGGTACAGCCGGTCGGGTTTGCCGAGGAGGAAGCGCTGGTCCCGTACCCGCTGAATACCTTTCGTGGCTATCGCTACCTGCAAGAATATTTCGCTTTCCAGGACAAGTTCCTGTTCGTCGATATCAATGGCCTGGACGTGATCAACACCTTGCCGCATGGCAACATCGAGCAGATACGAGGCCTGGAGCTGCGCTTCGATATTGGCAAAAGTGGTATCCAGCGAATGCGCCCGACGCTGGATAACATAAAGCTGTACTGCACGCCGATCGTCAATCTGTTCAAGCATGGCGCCCACCCGATCCGCCTGGACAGCAAACAAGATGAGTATCTGCTGTTGCCAGCTGATTACGACCAGGAGCACTGCGGCGTGTTTTCGGTCGAAAGCGTCACCGGCTGGAGTCCCGGAGGCCTGGGTTATCAGGCCTATGTGCCGTTCGAATCCTTCGAGCACGATTCAAGCTTCGATGTGCCCCACAGCCGCCCCTACTACAGCGTTCGCCAGCGGCCTTCCATGATGCACGACGGTCTGGACACCTGCCTGGGCTTTGGCGTCCGGCACGCTCACCCTCATGAAACCCTGTCGATCGAATTGATGTGCACCAACCGGAACCTGCCGCGCCAGCTCACGCCCGGGGACATCGATCAACCCAGCGAAAAAAGCCCCGAGGGGCTGAGTTTCCGCAACATCGGTCCGGTCACGCCAAGTTTCGCGCCGCCACTCAACCGCGACTTCCTCTGGAAGTTGATCAGCAACATGTCACTCAACTATCTGTCGCTGGCCGACGTCAATGCGCTCAAGGTGATTCTCGAAACCTACGATTTTCCGCGTTAACACGACGAACAGGCAGAGAAAGTCCGCAAGCGTTTGCTCAATGGACTCAAGTCAATCCGGCACGAGGCTGTCGACCGCTTGCACCGGGGCTTGCCAGTGCGTGGCCTGCGCACTGAACTGACCATCGACCCGCTGGGTTACATCGGCGAGGGCGACCTGTTCGTCTTCGCTTCGGTCCTCAACGAGTTTTTCGCGTTGTATGCCAGCCTCAATTCGTACCACGAGTTGCGGGTGAACAGCACACAAGGAGAGGTGTACCAATGGACACCCCGCATGGGCCAACAGCCGCTGCTATAAACGTGCTGACGCAAGGGATACGCGAGTACTCGTTATTCCAGGCCGTGTTGCTGGTCATTGATCGGCTGCGCGAGGCTCATCCTGGTTTGGACGATGAAGCGCTGTATGACCGGTTGGAGTTCCAGGCCAACCCAAGCCTGGGTTTCCCGTCCAGCGACATTGATCGTGTGGAGTTTTTTGAAGAACACGGCCAGGTGCGGGCGCGTCTTCGCTTGAACCTGATCAGCCTGGTGGGTGCGGGTTCGCCGTTGCCGGCGTTCTACGGTGAGCAGGCGGTAGGAGAGGAAAACGGCAATCCGACACGTGACTTTCTCGATGTCTTTCACCATCGTCTCCAACGGCTGATGCTGCCGATATGGCGCAAGTACCGTTACTGCGCAAGTTTTCAGAGCGGTGCCCGAGACCCGTTTTCCGAACAGTTGTACGCACTGATCGGTTTGGGGGGCGAAGAGATTCGCAAGGCCAGCCAACTGAACTGGAAGCGTCTCCTGCCGTACCTCGGCTTGCTGAGCCTGCGTGCCCATTCGGCGGCGTTGATCGAGGCCGTACTGCGTTACTACTTCAAGCACGTCGAACTGAACCTCGAACAGTGCATCGAGCGGCGTGTGGACATTCTTGACGAACAGCGTAATCGCCTGGGGACCGCCAACAGTCTGCTCGGCCAAGACCTGGTGATTGGCGAGCGGGTGCGCGACCGCAGCGGCAAGTTCCGGATCCATATCTACGAGCTGGACTGGCAGCGTTTCCACGAATTCCTGCCCGTCGGAAACGGCTACCGACCGTTGGGCGCGCTGGTGCAATTCACCCTGCGTGATCCCCTCGAATATGACATTCGCCTGGTCCTGCGCCAGCAGGCGATTCGTGAGTTATGCATCGGAGAGCAGAACACCTGCCGCCTGGGATGGACCAGTTGGCTGGGACACGAGCGCGCTGATGGCGTGGTGACCCTTGGTAGAAAAATTCATTAGGAATGGATGACATGATCAACGTAGACCTTCAGCAACTGATCCAGGCATTGGATGCCGAAACCAGGCGTGACCTGGAGCGCTCGGCCGAGCATTGCGTAGCCTATGGCGCGGACAAGGTCCTGGTGGAAGACTTGATGCTGAGTCTGCTGGAACGACCCCAGAGTCTGCTGGCGCAAGCCTTGCAGGATGTCCAGGTCAGTGCCAGCGAGTTGAGCGCGGCCCTGCAACCGCGGATAGGGCACAGCGCTTTGCGCAACCCGGTATTCGCTCCGGAACTGGTGCAGTGGTTGCAGGATGCGCTGCTGGTGGCCAATCTCGAACTCGGCCGCAGCGACGTCGGACAAGCAGCGTTGCTCCTGGCGTTGCTGCGAAACCCGCTTCGCTACGCGGGGAGTGCTTATCTGGCGCTGCTTAACCGATTGAACATTGATCGGCTGAAAGCGTTCGCCCTGGCGCAACAGGCGCAACAGGCGCAACAGGCGCAACAGGCGCAACAGGCGCAACCGGTTGCCGGCCAGTCCATCACGTCGCACGGCTCGCTGCTGTCGCGCTTTACCCATGACCTGAGTCGACAGGCTCGCGAAGGCCAACTCGACCCGGTGCTCTGTCGCGACGGCGAAATCAGGCAGATGATCGATATCCTCGTTCGTCGCCGCAAAAACAATCCAAACGTCGTCGGTGAAGCAGGGGTGGGCAAGACCGCCATCGTCGAAGGGCTGGCGTTGCGCATCGCCGCCGGGGAGGTTCCGTCGGTGCTTCAAGGCGTTGAATTGCTTTCACTGGATATGGGGCTGCTGCAGGCTGGCGCCAGCATCAAAGGAGAATTCGAGCGTCGTCTCAAGGGGGTGATCGACGAGGTCAAGGCTTCGCCAAACCCCATCATCCTGTTCATAGACGAGGCCCATACCTTGATCGGCGCGGGTAACAACGCCGGGGGCACCGATGCGGCCAACCTGCTCAAGCCTGCCTTGGCCCGGGGCGAGCTGCGTACCATCGCGGCTACCACCTGGACTGAGTATAAAAAGTATTTTGAGAAAGACCCGGCCCTGGCCCGTCGTTTCCAAGCGGTGCAATTGCACGAGCCGACCGTCAGCGAGGCAGTGACCATACTGCGTGGCCTGGCCCGGGTCTACGAAAACAGTCATGGCGTCTACCTGCGCGATGACGCGGTGGTCACGGCAGCGCAATTGTCGGCCCGCTACCTGGCCGGTCGTCAGTTGCCGGACAAGGCCGTGGACGTGCTCGACACCGCCTGCGCTCGCGTGCGGATCAGCTTGGCCGCAGCCCCACAGAGCCTGGAGCGACTACGTGGTGAGTTGGCCGAAGGCGCGCGCCAACGCCAGGCGCTGCGTCGCGACGCAGAGGCTGGCCTGTCGGTTGATCTTCAGGCCCTGGAGGCGCTGGAGGTACGTCTGGCAGCCATCGAAGACGAGAGTCACACGCTGGAAATCCAATGGACCGAGCAACGTATCCTCGCGGAACGTTTGCTGTCGCTGCGTCAGCAATTGGCCAGGGCGCGGGAAAGCGCGGAGGATCAAGCCCACGGTATCGAGGCGCTGGAAGCGGCCGTGCATGAAACACACGACTCGCTGGTGGCCGCACAAACCCAGGAGCGCCTGGTCAGCTTTGAAGTTTGCCCGCGACTGGTCGCCGAAGTGATTCATGCCTGGACCGGTGTACCGCTGGCGCAACTGGCGCGCGAGCACAATCTGAAAGTGGCCAGTTTCGCCACAGACCTGCGTGCACGTATTCGTGGCCAGGAACCGGCCGTACAGGCGCTTGATCGCGCGATGCGCGCCGCCGCCGCAGGCTTGAACAAACCCGACGCCCCGATAGGCGTATTTTTGTTGGTGGGCCCCAGTGGCGTCGGCAAGACTGAAACAGCACATGCCTTGGCCGACCTGCTCTATGGCGGTGAGCGTTTCCTCACAACGATCAACATGACCGAGTTCCAGGAGAAACATACCGTTTCCCGACTGATCGGAGCGCCGCCGGGCTACGTCGGTTTTGGCGAGGGCGGCATGCTCACCGAAGCTGTGCGGCAAAAACCCTACAGCGTGGTGTTGCTCGATGAGGTCGAAAAAGCCGACCCGGATGTATTGAACCTGTTCTACCAGATCTTCGACAAAGGCCTGGCCAATGATGGGGAAGGACGGGAAATCGATTTTCGCAACACCCTGATTCTGATGACATCGAACCTGGGCAGTGAACGTATCGACGAGCTGTGCGAAAACGGCGCACGACCAAGTGCCGAGCGCCTTGAGGAATCCATTCGCCTGATCCTCAGCAACCATTTCAAGCCAGCGCTGCTGGCCCGCATGCGCGTGGTGCCGTATTACCCGGTCAGCGGGCCTGTGCTGCGTGAACTGGTGGAAATCAAACTCGACCGCCTGGGCGAGCGGTTGCGTCGACGTCAGTTGGGCTTCAGTTATTGCGAGCACCTCGTGAGCCATCTGGTTGAGCGCTGCAGTCGTAATGACCGTGGAGCGCGGCTGATTGGTCAATTGCTTGACCAGCACCTGATGCCGCTGGTTGCCGATCGCTTGCTCGCGGCCATGGCCGGCGGCGAACCGCTACGGCATGTGCGCGCGGTGCTCAAGGGTGAAGCCAGTGTCGCGTGCGAGTTCTCTTGAAATGGGCGCTCTGTTCAAAAAACTCTCGCAGCCACTGGACTATGCCGAAGCGCTCTTGGCGCAGTTTTCCAACCTCTCGCTGTTGACGGAAGGTGAGGCGTTGGTGGGGAATTTCATCCAGGGTGTGTCGCGGCTCAGCGGTTGTGAGCTGGTGCAGTTGTACCTGCTCGACGCCACCGGTACACGCCTGGAAATGAACACCGAATGCCTGGAAGGCCAATTGCATTTTCGTGAGCCGCAAAGCCTGCCTTCCGATTATCAGGCTGAGCAATTGTTGCAATTCTCCCTGGGCCAGAATCGTGTGGTGTGCCTCGGGTCGTTGAGCGACAGCGTTCACGAAACCCGCTTCCTGCCAGCCCGGGCCACACCTTGGCAGTCACTGCTTTGTGTTCCCCTGGTTGACCCGCAGAGTAGCGTCGGTGGCTTGTTGTTGTGTGCCAGTGCTCAGCATCTCGACTTGCATGGCGTCGCTGAATCCCTGGGGCATCTCGGGGCCTTCGCCCTTGGCCAGATGCATCTGCTGCAGCGTCTGCACCGTCCGGCCGAGGCACCTGTTACCTCAAGCCTGCCGAGCGGCATCAGCTACGGCCTGATCGGCAAGAGCATGGCCATGCGCAAGACCTGCTCATTGATCAGTAAGGTCCTGCACAGTCCCTATACCGTCTTGCTGCGGGGCGAAACCGGTACCGGCAAGGAGGTGGTGGCCCGGGCCCTCCATGACCACGGTCCGCGTCGATCCAAGGCGTTTATCGTGCAGAACTGTGCGGCGGTCCCCGAGAATTTGCTGGAGAGTGAGCTTTTCGGCTATCGCAGAGGGGCGTTCACCGGTGCCGATCGAGACCGTGCCGGGCTGTTCGACGTGGCTAACGGCGGCACGCTGTTGCTGGACGAAATTGGCGATATGCCGTTGTCCCTGCAAGCCAAGTTGCTGCGAGTGTTGCAGGAGGGCGAAATTCGTCCTTTGGGGTCCAACGACACCCATCACGTCGATGTACGCATCGTTGCCGCGACTCATCGCGACCTTAAGCAATTGATGGAGGAGGGCAAGTTCCGCGAAGACCTGTATTACCGTCTCGCACAGTTTCCGATCCAGCTACCGGCGTTGCGTCAGCGCGACGGCGACATCATCGAACTGGCGCGGCATTTTGCCGACAAAGCTTGCACGCTGCTGCAGCGTGATCCGGTGTGTTGGTCAGACGCGGCGCTCGATCACCTGTCGGCCTACGGCTTCCCGGGGAACGTGCGGGAACTCAAGAGCGTCGTGGAAAGGGCTGTGCTCCTGTGCGAGGGCGGTGAACTGCTCATCGAGCACTTTGCATTGCACATCGAGACCCCTTCCGAGCGCGGCCGCATCAACCTGCGTGAGCGGATGGAGCAGATCGAACGTGGTTTGCTGATCGATTGCTTGCGCGAGAACTCGGGCAACAAGACCCGCGCCGCCCGCGAGCTCGGCCTGCCGCTGCGCACCTTGATCTATCGCCTCGCGCGTCTGAACGTCCAGCGCGGTGATTTCAATGATTGATCCTTTCTTCGCGTTATTCGTAACCGTTCCAGCCCGATCCTTTCATTCTGGAGACTTCCTCATGCCTGTCTTTCCCTGGCGAGCCGTCCTGTCGGCGAATCTCGTGTCATTGGCCCTGGGCGGTTGTAACGCCAATTACAAATTCAACGACAGTGGTTATCGCCCTCTGGGTGATCCGCAGGCGGTCAATCGCGGCAAGTGATGCCAAGGAGCTTTTGATAGATGGAACTTGTTTTTGAAATGCTCAACGCCAGCCAGTTCGTCCCGTCACGGCTGTGCCGAAAGACCTTCGGGCCGACCGGCGGCGTGATCGGGCGGGGCGAGGGCTGCCACTGGCTCATTCCTGACCGCGAGCGCCTGTTGTCCAAGCGTCACGCGCAGGTCAGCTTTCGTGACGGCGCATTTTTCCTGACCGACACCAGTGGTAATGGTACGACCCATCGCGAAAGCGGCGTGCGCCTGCCCAGGGGCGAGCCGATACCCATACTGGATGGGAATGCCTACATTATGGGCGATTTCGAGATCCTCGCACGGCTGGTCTCCGGGCCGGCGGACAAGCCTGCCGAAGCGAGCCGCCCGAGGCCGATCGACAGTCTCATTCCCGACGACGCCTTTCTGGAGCTCGATCCGCTGAAGGCGTTGGATCAGCAGGACCGGGCCTTGCTGGACATCGATGAGCTGATAAATCCTGCAACCGTCCCGCCGGACGCCCTTGGGCGGCCGGATTATGCGCGTATCGACATGGAAAGCCTGCTCTTGCCGGAGCTGGTCGGAGCGCCAGTCGAACCAGGGCCTGCCCCCATCCCGCCCACCGAAACTATTGGCCACCTCCACGACGGCTTTTGGCAGCGTTTCGGTACGGCCTTGGGCATGGATCTCGAAAGCCTGGACGGCAAGGCCCGCGAAGCCTTGGCGATCAACGCCGCGCTGCTGCTCAAGCAAAGCATTCAGGGCTTGCAACAGAGCCTGGGTATTCACTCGGGGCTGAAAAGCGAACTGCGCCCGGCCCAGACCTATGAAGAACAGGTTCGCTTGATTGCCAGCCTGCAAATCGACCACCACGGATGATGTCCATGCTGCACTGCACGATGCACCTACCCAAGATTTTGATTGCGCTCGCCACGACTTTGCTGCTGGCCGGTTGCACCACGCTGTCGCCCTTTTCGACGATGACCAAGCTCAACCTCACCCTGACGGCCAATGACCGACTCAACCCTGATCTCAATGGCCGGCCATCGCCGGTGGTGGTGCGGTTGTTCGAACTCAAGCATCCGGTGGCTTTTGAAAATGCCGATTTCTTCAGCCTCTATGAGCGTCCGAGGGGAACACTGGCCCCTGATCTGGTTGCCAGCGAGGAGTTGGAGCTACGTCCGGGCGAAACCGTCGAGCTCAGGCTCGGTATCACCGGGGATGGCCGTTACGTCGGCCTGCTCGCGGCGTACCGTGACCTGCCACACGCCCGCTGGCGCTATACGCTGCCAGTGGCTGCGGCACAGTTGACCGAAGCTAGCCTGACCCTCGACCAGAAGGGGATCGCCAACACGCTTGAGCGACTGGCCAAGGTGGCTGACCGATGAATCACGACAAGGTCATCTGGCAGGAAGGCATGCTGTTGCGCCCCCAACATTTGCAACACAACGATCGCTACTTCGACCATCAGTTGAAGGTTCGCACCCGGTTGCTGGCCAGCTACGCCTGGGGCTTCCTGGCGCTTGAGATCGATCTGCAATTCCTCAACATGGGGCAACTGGTGGTCAGCCAGGCCAGCGGGGTCCTGCCGGATGGCAGCCTTTTCGAACTGGGTGGCAACGCCGAGCCGCTGGCCTTGGAAGTACCGTCCAATACCCGCAATACCCCGATTTACCTTGCGCTGCCATTGGTGACCGGTAATCACATCGAGTCCCGTCGTCCAGAGCAGTCTGACGTGTTGGCGCGCTACACCGTCTACGACGCGCAGGTGAGCGACTCCAACGCCGGAGAGGCCGGAGGGAGCCAAATCAGTTGCGGTCGTCCGGACTTGCGCCTGCTGTTGGGCGAGCGGCAGAGTGATCATGCGTTCGTGAAGCTCAAGCTCTGTGAAGTGCTCGATACCACGGCCGATGGGGTGATCAGGCTCGATCCGAACTTTGTACCGACCTTCATCCAGGCTCGCGCTTCCCACTACTTGCTGTCGTGTCTCAAGGAAATCATCGGCATGCTTGCCCATCGAGGCGACACCCTGGCTGAGCGGATCCGCTCCAATGGCAAGGCCGGTGGTGCGCAAGTCGGCGATTTCATGATGTTGCAACTGATCAACCGCAACGAACTGTTGCTGCGTCATGACCTGGATCTGGAGCAGGTGCACCCCGAAACGCTGTACCGAACGCTACTGGCGCTGCTGGGTGACTTGGCAACGTTCTCCAGTGACAGCAAGCGACCAACGCTCAACAACCGCTACCAGCACAGCGACCAAGGCGCATGTTTTCGAAGCCTGATGCAAGCGATTCGCCAGGTCCTGTCGATGGTGCTCGAGCAACACGCTATCGAACTGCCGCTGCAGCCGCGCCAATACGGAATCATCGTCTCGCCGGTGCAGGACCTGTCGCTGCTGGACACCGCTTCATTCGTGCTGGCGGCAAGTGCCCACTGTGACAGCGAAGAGCTGCGCCATCGATTGCCGGCGCACCTCAAGGTCGGTTCGGTGGAGCACATCCGCCAATTGGTCAACCTGCATCTGCCCGGCATCAAGATAAGGCCTCTGCCCGTGGCCCCGCGGCAGATCGCGTTCCATGCCAACAAAACCTATTTCATTCTCGAGCCCAACGCCGAAGACCTGGCGCAACTGAAGCGCTCCGCAGGTTTTGCATTCCATGTCAGCGGTGATTTCGCCGAGCTTGAATTGAATTTCTGGGCCATCAGGAACTGAACCAAATGGATAAGGAACATCTTCAGGATGAAACAACGGTCCTGCTCGACCAACATGGACAACGCACTGCTTCAGTGCCTTTGACGGACGCTGCCCCGCCGCCACGTTTCGAACAGTTGCAAGAGCGAATGATCTACGCCGCGCACCTGCCGCAGCCCCAGACGTTCACGGTCAGCCTCAATCCGCTGGTTGCGGCGGCGTCCGGATTGCTGTCGCACATGGTTCAGCTCAAGCACGGTCGTGAACGCGAGGACCTGCACGCCCTTAAAGGGGAACTGAAGCGGAGCCTGGAACAGTTCGAAACCTGTGCCTTGCAGGGCGGTGTTGAAAGCAGTCAGTTGATCGCCGCGCGTTACGTGTTGTGCACTGCGATTGATGAGGCGATTGTCACCACGCCGTGGGGTCACGGGGGCGGTTGGTCACAGATAAGTTTGCTCAGCACCTTCCACAACGAAACCTTTGGTGGCGAGAAAGTCTTTCAATTGCTTGAGCGCTTATCGAAGAACCCCCTCAAGCACTTGCCCATGCTGGAGTTGTTGTACTTGTGCCTATCCCTGGGCTTCGAAGGCAAATACCGGATTCAGACCCGCGGGATGCTTGAACTCGAAAGCCTGCGTGACGCCCTGTATCGGTTGATTCGCCAGACCCGCGGCGACACCCCACGTGAACTGTCACCTCACTGGGAGGGCTTCGGCGGCGCGCGACGCCGTCCGATGCGCATTGTCCCGATTTGGATGGTCGCGGCTTTCACGCTGGCCTGCCTGGGGGTGATGTACGCGAGTTTCGCCTGGGTATTGGATGAGCAACGCAAAAGCGTATTGCAACCTTATCAACTGTCAGAACCGGTCGCCGCTCAGCCGCTGCCGTAAACAGGGACGTGTCATGAAATCGCTTTTCAGGAAAATCAGTGCCTGGGTACGCCAGACCTGGGTTTGGACGCTGCTGCTGATGCTTAGTGTCGCGCTGTTGGTGTGGTTCGCCGGGCCACTTCTGGCCGTCAATGACTACAAGTTCTGGGCGAGCCCGACGGCGCGACTGCTGACTGTCGCCGTGCTTGCGCTGGGCTGGGGCCTTGGCATGGTTGTCGTCAACGGGCGCGCCGGTTCAAGGGCGAATTCCCAACAAAACGCCCCCGATCAGGCTCGAACCCTGCATCAGGCCAGGATTGTTGATGAGCGGCGCGAAGTGCGCTCGCGCTTCAAGCAGGCCTTAATCACGTTAAGGTCCTCGAACCTTTATTCCGGCCGCAGCGATCTGCCCTGGTATCTGCTGATAGGCCCGCCTGGCAGCGGTAAAACCCATCTGCTGGAGTGCTCGGGTCTGGATTTCTCGTTCAATAGGCTAACGCGAAGCGCTGTCAGCAACGGATCCGATACTCGGCATTGCGATTGGTATTTTGCCGAGCACGCCGTGCTGGTCGATACCGCCGGGCGCTACCTGACCCAACCGGACCGCGAGCTCGACGGCAGCGGCTGGACTGTATTGCTCGAACTGTTGCGCAAGCGTCGCCGCAGTCGTCCGTTGGGCGGTGTGCTGGTGACCGTGCCGTCCGAGGTCCTGTTGCTGGGCAGCGAGGATGAAGTCACTACACTGGCCCGCCAGATTCGTGGTCGCCTGCAGGAACTGCAACGGCGACTGCGCATCGATGTCCCGATTTACCTGATCCTGAGCAAAGCAGACAGCGTACCCGGTTTTAACGAGTTCTTTGATTCACTGACTCGCGAGGAAAACGACCAGGTACTGGGCGCGAGTTTCAGCCGGAACTCGCGCGGCAGTGACATCACCGTGTTACGTGCTGAGTTCGAGGCACTGCTGCATCGGCTCAACAGCCAAATGATCATGCGCATGCATCAGGAGCGCGACACGTTGCGCCGTAGTCGCATGCTTGATTTCCCCCACCAACTTGGACAACTCGGCACCAGCCTGAGCCTACTGGCCGAGCAGGCATTCAGCGGCAATGTCGGGACGTTGCGTGGTTTCTATCTGACCTGCGCATCGTCGCCGGACCGTTCGACGGCCCCGACCTCCGAGCCCGTAAATTCAAGCTTGGGGCCCAGCCATAGCGCGCCTGGACGGCGCTCGCGATTCATTCATCACCTGCTCAGTCGGGTGATTTTTCCGGAAGCCGATCTGAGCGACCTCGTTCAGCGTGAACGCCGTCGTATTCATTGGGGGCAGCGGGCGTTGTACCTGGGAGCGCTGACGGTCGTTGGCCTGTGCGGGCTGTTGTGGGCGAACGCTTTTTCAATCAATCACGATCGCTTGGACAACTTGCGTACGCTGGCGCAGCGCTGGGATCGGCAACAATCGACCCCGGCGAGCACCGATGATTGGACCGCGACGCTCGAATCATTGGATATCCGCTTCGAGGCCACTCGGGTTTTCCCACCCTACAATGCGGTGCCGTTGCATGAGCGTGTCGGCCTGTATCAGGGTGAAGCGACCAAGGCTGCGGTGACCGACGCATACGAGCGCGAATTGCAGGCGCAGCTATTGCCAAGAATCGCGAAGAGGCTGGAGGAACATGTCCGCAAACACCGTGATGATCGCGGGCAACTGCTCGACAGCCTGCGCGCGTACTTGATGCTGGGCTTGAAAGAGCGTCGCGATGTCGCCTGGCTCAAGGATCGGGTGGCCAAAGACGGATCGCTTCGTTACCCCGGCAACACGGCGCTGCAAGAGCGTTTGAATGCTCACTTTGCGCGCCTGTTGGAGCTGCCCTTCATCCAGGTGCTCAACGAGCCACTGGTGACCCAGGCCCGGGAGGCCCTTCGCCGTGAGTCCTTGGCTGCCGTCATGTACAGGATGCTGCATGAACAGGCCAGTCATCTGCCGCCATATCGACTCAACCCACACCTGGGGTCACAAGGGGCGCTGCTGGTCGGCACTGACCGTGAGATTCCCGGTATCTATACCCGACAAGGTTATGAACGCTACTTTTCGGTTCGAGGTGCGACCCTCGTCACCGAACTGCTGCGGGACAACTGGGTGCTGGGAGAGAGTGAGAGTCTTAGTGCTATGGACATGCGGCGCCTGATGGTCGAGCTGGAGCAACTGTATTTTCGTGATTATGCCGACCACTGGAGCGAGGCGGTCGGCCAGGTCGCCCTCCAGACCATCAGCAATGCGGGCGAGGGCGCCGAGCAACTTGCGGGCCTGACCTCGGCTCATTCGCCGATTTTGCGGCTGCTGGTACAGGTGCGCGAAAACACCCGCTTCCAGACTGTTGCCGAAGTATTCGACGACCTGCCGCCAGCAGCAGGGAAGCAAGGAGCAGCCGATAAGAAACTTGCCGCCGTGGCGGGGAAAGCCGCTGCGTCCCTGACCGAGCATCTGCCGGACACTGCGCAAAAATCCTTGCGAAGGCGTTTCGAACCGCTGCATCGCCTATTGGATGAAGAGGGTGGGCCCACGGCTGATCTGGTCCAGGCCTTGCGTGCCCTCGATGAGGTGCAATTGCAATTGGCGAACCTGGCCCGGGCCAGTGCGCCGGAACAAGCAGCGTTCGAACTGGCCAGGCACCGCATGGATGGCCAGCGCGATGGGTTGAGCAAGCTGCGCAATGCCTCTGCTCGCCTGCCGCGACCGGTCAATGGGTGGTTCAACGTACTGGCCGAGGACAGTTGGCGTTTGGTGCTCAACGACGCTTATCGTTACCTGAACCAGCGGTATCAGAGCGAGCTGTACAGCTTTTATGGCAAGGCGATCAACAAGCGGTACCCGTTCAGCGCCCACAGTGCCAGCGACGTTGCGCTCAACGACTTCCGGGTATTTTTCAAGGACCAGGGCATCGTCGATCGATTCTTCAACCATTACATGCAGCCCTTCATCAGCGGCGCCGAAGGAAACTATCGCCTGCGCAGCATCGACGGCCAGAGCTTGCCGATGTCCCGTGTCTACCTGGATCAGATGGCGACCGCGCAGGCCATCCGGCGGAGCTTTTTCGCCGATAACCCGAACGAACCGCAAGTGCAGTTCACGCTTGAACCGTACACGTTGGATCCGGCGGTGAGCCGTGCTGAATTCCGCTTTGGCGACCAGACGCTTGAGTACCGCCACGGTCCGATCCTGCCGGTGGCGTTTACCTGGCCAAGTGACGCGCAGGATGGTCGAACCGCCCTGGTGCTGGACAAAATGGTCGGACGCGGCGTCGGCATGGAAAAAAATACCGGGCCGTGGTCACTGTTTCGTTTGTTCGACCTGATGCAGAGCGAATACCTGACCGGGCGTGATGTACGCGTGTTGAAGGCGGACTTGGGTGGCCTGCGTGCCAATTATTTGCTGACGAGCCAGCGCACACCGAACCCGTTCGACATGAGCGTGCTGCGCACATTCCGTCTGCCGGCGCAGCTTTGATGCCACAATCAGGCCCCTGGCGCAGCGCCGCGCGTACGCATCCCGGCAAGACCCGGGCACGTAATGAGGATGCCTTTCTTGACCGCCCACAATGGGGAATATGGGCTGTCGCTGACGGTATGGGCGGCCACTCGGGCGGTGACATCGCCAGCCAGTTGATCGTGGCCAACCTGACGGAACTGCCAGTCTGCCAGGACCTGGATCAACGTTCCAAAGCGGTGCGTCAATGCCTGCGCTGGACCAATCGGCGGCTGAGCCAGGAACTTACCGTCACCGACGATCATCCTGGCATTACTGGCAGCACGGTGGTGGTGCTGTTGCTGGAAGGGAACCGCGGCGTGTGCATTTGGGCGGGCGATAGCCGTTGTTACCTGTGGCGCGGTCGACGGTTGTACCAATTGACCAAGGATCACTCATTGCAACAGCAACTGATGGACACGCAACACATCAGCCGCGATGAGGCCGGTGCTCACCCTGCGGCCCAGGCGTTGACTCGCGCAGTGGGCGCCGCGCCAGAACTGAAGTTGGAGGTGTTGGAACTGGATGTTCACCCGGGCGATACGTTCCTGCTATGTAGCGACGGCCTGTATCAGGGCTTTGGCGCACGGGCCCTTGGCAACGCCTTGAGCCTGGCTTCGCCATGTAAGGTCCTTGAGCAGCTTTTCGATGTCGTCTTGCGTGGCCCGGCGCGGGATAACCTGACCGCTGTAGTGATCCGAGCGTGAATGAAGAGGGTGGCCATCCTACGTATTTCGCCTTTGCCAACCCGGTGCCCGCTGTGGCATCCGGTCAGCGTTGCCTCAGCGAATTACCGGACCTACTCGCAGGACGCTATCGCCTCGAACGCTTGCTGGGGGCGGGCGGCATGGGCGTTGTTTACCGCGCGCGAGATTTATTGCATGAACAATATGCCGACCCTGATCCGTACCTTGCGTTGAAAATGCTCAGTGGAGCATTCGACGAATCAGCCGACGCGAGCGCGCTGCTCTACAGCGAGTTCGCCCTGATGCGGCGATTGCACCACCCGAATATCTTGCGTCCCTACACCTTCGAAGTGGATGCCGCCCAACGACGGGCTTTCATCACCATGGAGTTGATGCGCGGGCTGACCCTGGACCAATTGCTGTGCGAACGTCCCCTGGGGCTGCCTTGGCCCGAACTGAAGGCGATCGCCGTGCCGCTGCTCGATGCCCTGGCGTATGCTCATGGACGTGGCGTACTGCACGGCGATATGAAGCCCAGCAACATCATGTTGAGCGAAGAAGGCCTGCGCCTGTTCGATTTTGGCTTGGGCCTGGCCGAGGAAGGGCCTTCGCAGCACCTGCCGAACCTGAACCGTGAACGCCTCAACGCCTGGACCCCTGGGTACGCGGCGCCTGAACTGCTTGAAGGTGCGCCCCTATCTGCGAGTGCCGATGTCTATGGTGTGGCTTGCGTGTTGTATGAACTGGCGAGCGGCAAACACCCGTTCCGACGCCTGCCCGCCACCCAGGCTCGCGATACCCGGTTGGATCGCGGGCTCAAGGCTCCGCAAAACCTGCCCAGGCGTTGCTGGCCGGCACTGCGAACGGCGTTGGCGTTTGAGCCGGGGCAGCGGCGTGTTAGTGCGGTTCGATTGCGTGATGCCTTAAGGGATGTGTCTTTCTGGTGGTAAAGGGGATGCATGGCATCTGGTCACCTACCCGGCCCACCTGGTCCTTATTGGTTGCGCTGGGCTGCTGCGAACATTTTTCTCTGGGCATGGCGCAACGATGACCTAACCAACGCCAAAATTGAGCGACGACGTTTGAGCACGGACACTCTCCTATCGAAGATTTCTGAAGTAAAAGGCCAGCCCACTTGGGTCGATAGCAATCTTCCCGACCTGCGTACCCTGGCGCGTGAGCTGCGTACACACGCCCTTGAGGAAGTGATTGCGGCGACTAACCATGAAGACGCCATCAAGGTGACGGCTCAGTACCTGGGATTTATTGACCCAGCGATCTTGTCCCTAACCGTCGAGACGCCCATGGGCGACGTGACCATTTTGCGCAGCAGCATTTACCACATCGTCGAAAAGCGAATGGATGCCCGTGAGCGCTACGTGAGGCTTGCTCTAGATACGCTCACAGGGCCGTTGGAAGTGTGGAAAGTTGCCTTTACTGACGGCACTGATCGTCTGGCGTTCATCGGCGCGTATGAGTCAAGCGGCAAATGTTAGTAAGCGTTGTGTTCTTCGAGGGGCAGATGCTGTGGAACTTCATGCACACTGACGCGAAATCGCTCAACAAGCACCGCCATGGCGAGCTGCTGTACAAGCGCTACACGCTTTTGTGACAGGCAAAGAAAAGGGCTACTGGTGACAGTAGCCCTTGAATTTAAGCTTGATATTCATATACACACCCTCAAGCAGGGGTGTGGAGGTCTCACCCTACGCTGATGTCCCAACCATCGACGGGGTTCCTACGCCAGTTATAGCCGCTGGGAGGCAACTGGTTTCGCGCCCAAGGATAGACTGTTCGCCTTTGAGCGTACCGTCAATCAAATGTGATGAATGGCCGAGGGGTGAGCCGTCATAGCGGAAATGCTTAATGTTCGGCCTGTGGCGCAAGATTTCTTTCGGGGCGCCAAGAAAATCTTCATTTGAGCCAGTTTTGCGGATTTTTTCTTAACTCGAAACGTTCAGGCTGAGTTTCACAGAACGGATAACTACCAATCCCCTGTGGGAGCGAGCTTGCTCGCGAAGGCGGCAGCACGTTCATGCGCTGTCTCAAGGTGTACGCGATCCGTGGCGAGGGAGCTTGCTCCCGCTCGGCGGCGCAGCCGTCGTAAACCGGCTGATGCGGTTTTTCCGGAGAAATGCGTCAGCCTGTTTTGGGGCGGCTTCGCCACCCAGCGGGAGCAAGCTCCCTCGCCACGGGGGTGGTGGTGCTGCGGCTATCGTGGGTCGACGTTATCCAGCACACGGTTGGCCAGCATTGAACTCAGTTCGATCAGTTGCTGGATGCCGAGGGCAATGTGGCGGCGGGGGCCTTCGAGGTCGATGGCCAGGTTGCTGATCATCGCATCGGCGGATGCCAGGTTTTCGCTGAGGTTGGCGAGCAGGCATTCGTTGTCGGCGTTTTTTGACACGGTGAAGAGCTGGCCCGGTTTGGATACATCTTCGGACTTTTCCGGTTTCGGATGCAGGTAATAATCCAAGACGCGCTTTTCTGCTTCGTCTTGTTTCTTAGTCTTGGATTGAGTGGACGCAGAGGTGCGATCTGCTTCGGGGGGATTCGGTGTAATTTTGAACATGGTGCAGCTCCTTTCGTAAGAGGAACCATCACCGTCTGCCGCCAAGCAGATGGGGTGACGGGTTACGCAAGATTGGCGGACCGGAACGAAAGGAACCCGGCATCCCCGAAGGGATCCTTGCGCAACCCGCCATAACATGGGGATGCCAATGCCAGAGAGCATGGCAATCATATCGAGGGGCTGTTGCGCCTTTCGTGTACCGGGCCGCCAAGCCCGACCACTGATGGGCAGTGGCAGGGAAACGATAGAACCCATGGACAAGGCGCACAAGCGGGCGAATTCTGGCGTAGTTGTAGGCAATGGCGCAAGGATTCGTAGTTTGGTGGAAGCGTTGGGGAGGGCGAATAAACAAGCCTTCGTAATGCCCTGAATGCGGGGCGAGGAAGCTCGCTCCCGCTCCGCGGCGCATCTTTCGTAGAGCGGTTGATGCAGGTCCGGAGGGTTGGTCGGGCCGGTGTTCGAACACCCTCACTCCGCCTGTTAACTGGCCTGACAGCTTTACAAGGTAGGCCTGCCTTCGAACATGTCCGCTTAGCTCAAATCATGCAGGTCTCGCTCCAAGGGACGTGTCAAACACCACTCGGAAAACTTCACCTTCAGGCCTTGCCGCTGCGGTGTGCAGCAAATCGGGCCGACCAGATAACTTTCCGCCTCAGGAAAGGGGGCGAGCCTAAGCAACGGCCAGTTCAGGCCATCCGTTGAATATTGCAAGCGCAGCACGCCATTGGCGACGGTCATGCGAAGCCAAAAGTCGCCGGGGTTGCCGGAAAAATAGCTAGGCGCCCAGTCCGAACGGCCCTGGGTGAGAACGCTACTGATCATTGGGTTCCCATCGTTAAACTCTATCCCCGCCTTGACCCAGGTCTCCTCGTTGAGCCTGATCATGATGCCAGCTTGATCGTAAAGCTCGCGAAAGTCGGCATTGACTCTGACTTGAGCGGTAAAGCCTCCGGCGGTTGGGAACCCCAGGAAATGTCCGCTATCGCGTGTGAAACCGTAGTGGGTTTCACGCCAAAAGTCGGTCTGGAGATCAGTGATCACCTCCAATGAACCGTCTGGATAGACGAGAGAATGGCTCGGTTTATTCAACCACTTGGCAGCTCGCCATATAGAGTCTTCAAAATCTTGGTTGGCCACTGCAATCTGCTTTTTATCGACCAAGCTACCCTCCACAATTTTTATCGCTGAACATGGGTGATAAGAATCTGGCTTGCGCAGAACCAAGCTGGGTTGGCGGCGCAGCCGTCGTAAACTGGCTGACGCGGTTTGCCTGGAAGAATGCGCCAGCCCTGTTGTAGGGTGGCTTCGCCACCCAGCGGGAGCAAGCTCCCTCGCCACGGGATTTGCGTTTCGCCTCAAATCTTGTGCTCAGCCAGCGTTCCGGTCTGCCTTTTTCTAGCTGGAATTCAGACGGATAATTTGATGGTTTATGTTATTGCGGTTTATGAAGCCAGGAAGAAAAGTCCGATATGTAGATTTCATTTAGCGTTAGCGTCGGCGGTATATTCTCGATGCTGTCAGCTATTTCGTCATAAGGCGCTGGTAAGACATAACAGAGGCCGAAGTCCTCGTTAAGGATTATGACGCCATTAAATATGCGCTGGCGTTTGGTCAGTTTTTTTATCTGGTCAAAAGGCATTCCTGCAGAAAGCATGTTCTGGTAAAGCCCTTTGTATTGCTCGTTGCAACCGATTGAAAAAATTGTTCCGTCAGGAAGGCTCGAGAGGGTGAGCGTACTATCGATTATGTACGCTGTTCTTGTCTCGCCGTCAGGTAACGTGTAGTTCTTTATCTCGACTTTATGATGCTCGTAGAGCTCATTCATGTAGGTTGAGATATTGTCTTGCAATAAGATGTTCGCAATTGAATGCTTAGATTTTATTTCAGCTGCAAGATCTATCATCAAATTCAACCGTTAATCAACGTACCGTTTACGTTCATGCATCGTGCTAAGGCTGGCCCGTGCAAGCCTTATTTTAGGCGAATGGGTTGACGGGTTCAGAAATCGTAAACCCAAAGCTCATCGAATATAAAGTCGAGAGCGAAGTGGTCGGTTAACGACTCAAAATCATCGTGCTCCTCTGGTAATGACAGTCCGCTGCCGCTGATCTTATCCACTTGTACGAAGCCGGACCACGCTATTTGCTCTTTAGAATGCGTGAGGACTTCTGCTACCGTCATGCCTGCCCATAACTTATTTTGATAGCTGCCGGTGAATTTTGAGTTGCAGGAAATCGCGGTAATAATTCCGTCCGGGCCGTAATATGCTCTGATAAAGCCGTCGTCTAGGGTGAGCGAGTTTTGTTCTTTGTGAATTTTATAGTGACCTGAAAGGCCCGCTTCAATTTTTTCTATGCTATCTCCGATGCATACTCCGCCGATTGATTTTTTGGGAACTATTAGATTAGTGATGTCCATGGGATTCCTCTATTTGGGAGCGTTCATTAAGACGCCATCTATAAAAACGGGGCTGCTTACAATTCTGTCGTAGTTTTCAAAACCTGTAGGAGCTATTCGCCCCTGAACCTCACCATTTCTGTACACCTTCCAATAGTTCGACGTATGGTCGCCGCCACCAGGGTGGAAGTCTAAAACGTCTTTTTGTCCTGACTTTGTAGACCGGGTGAACTGAGTATGTTGGGTTTTGTTGGTGTTCAGGTTTGTAATGCTTTTGGTATAGCCTTTTTTCAATAGCATGGCTTCCACCTGTTGAGGCGTTTTTCCCGAAAGCTTACTGACCCATTTCTTTGAAATGTTATGCCTTTTGTTGAAGGCTTTAGTGCACGTTAATCCGAGTGGGTCTATCCACCCGATGGGGTTTTTCGCATAGGCATAAAAATTAATCCCCCCCGCCAACCCAATCGGATCCGGCGTCGTAAACCGCCCCACATCCGGATCATAAAACCTGAACGTATTGAAATGCAGTCCGGTTTCCCGGTCCAGGTACTGCCCCTGGAACCGCAAATTCTGCTCTTCGATGTAATACGGCTCGCGCACCTCTTCCAGCGTGTTACCCCACACCCGATACGTGGCCTGCCAAACGTTGTGTCCGTCGGCTTCGGTGAGTTGTTCCGGCAGGCCGTTGAGGTCGTGGTGGTAGTAGCGGATCTTTTGCAGCGGGCCGCTGCCGTCGACGCGGGCCAGGGGTTCGTAGCCGTCGTCTTCGTAGAGGTACAGGCTGGTTTGCTGGTGACGATTTTCCTGCAACAGGCGCAGACCGTCCCAGGTGAAGCGGGTTTCGCCCAGCGGGTAACCGTTGTTGTCATGCTCGTTCTTGATGATGCGCCGGCCCAGCGGGTCGTAGGCCATGTTGACCACGCTGCCGTTGTCGTTGCGCACCTCGATCAAGCGGCTTTCGGCGTCGTAGGCAAAATGTTGCACGCCGCGTTTGGCGCTGCGTTTTTCGATCATCCGGCCGAAGGCGTCGTAGCGGGAGCGCGTGTCCTGGTAGGTCAGCAGTTTGTTGTGCACCACCAATCCGGCGCCGGGGGCCGGGCCGTCCCGCAGGTTGGCGGCGGCGTCGTAGGTGAAGGTTTCGCGCTGGCCGTGCAGGCTGTCCTGGCTGGCGATGATGCGGCCGGTGGCGTCGTAGTGCAGGAGCTGGCGCTGTTGCGCGGCGGGTTGCTGGTCGAGTTTGCCGATGAGGTTATCGGCGGGGTCGTACTCGAAGTGTTTTTGCACCGCCGCCGGCAACAGCGAGGGTTGGCTACTGTGGCGGCGTTGTCGCGTGCGCAGGCGGCCGCTGCGGTCGTATTCGCTGCGGGTGCTGATCTGCCCTTGGGTGCGCAGCACTTCGCGGTGCAGGCGGTCGCGTTCGAAGTCGCTGATGACCTGGCCGTCGAGGTTGATCTGGTGCAGGTGGCCGCTGCCGTAGTACAGGCGGTTGACCCAGCGGCCATCGGGCAGTTGGCTCTGGATCAGGTTGCCGAGTTCGTCGTAGTGGTGTTGCAGGCTGCCGGCGGCGCTGTTTTCGGCGAGCAACTGGCCGAGGGCGTCGTAGGCGAAACTCAGGGTCTGGGCGTTGCCTTGCAGGTCGGTGAAGGTGACGGCGGTGAGTTGGTCCAGCGGGTCGTAACTGTATTCAGTGCGGCCCTCGTCGGTGACTTTGGCGATCAACCGGCCCACGGCGTCGCGTTCCAGGCGATGGACGATGGGCGGCGGCGGTGCTTCGGGATTAATCGCCAGGCCTGTGCCGTAAGGCGCGGGCATCGCCGTTACTGCCGCGACGTTGTCGAGGCGGTCGTAGTCGTAGCGCTTGGCGCTGCCATCCAGATCTTGTTGTTCGATCAACCGATCGCCGATATCCCAGGCAAACCGGTAGCTTTCGCCATTCTCGTTGGTCAGCGCTTGCAGCCGGCCGAAGCTGTCGTAGGCAAACTGCACCTGCCGGCCCTGGGCGTCGGTGCGTTGGCGGACCTGGCCGCGGCGGTTGTGTTGGTAAAGCGTGGTGTGCCCGGCCGGGTCGGTGTAGCCGGTGAGTTGGCCGGTGGTGTCGCGCTGGTAATGCTCGGTGCGGCCGTCCGGCAATTGGCTGCCGAGCAGCCGGCCTTGGGCGTCGTAGCTGAATTGGGTGCGCTCGCCGAGGGCGTCGGTAATGGTGTGCAGGTAACCGCGCGCGTCATAACTGAAGCGCGTCGGGTAACCCGAGCAATCGACGTGTTCCACCAATTGGCCGAACGGGTTCCAGCGCAGCTTTTTGCTTTTGCCGGTGGCGTCGATGATTTCCACGACCTGGCCGTGGGCGTCGTAGCGGTAGCGGGTGATGTGGCCCAGCGGGTCGGTTTCCGCTGTGCAGTTGCCGCGCTGATCGTAGCGGTATTTCCAGCTGTGGCCGGCGGCGTTGGTGTCCGCCAGCGGCAGGGCCCAATGTTCGAGCCATAGGGTAGATTCGCTGCGGCCCAACGGGTCGGTTTCGCTGATCAGATTGCCGGCGTCGTCGTAGTTGAATTGATACTCGCCGCCCTGCGGATCGGTAGCACCGAGCATCTGGCGCTCATCGTTCCACTCGAACAACCACGTCTGGCCTAGGTTGTCGCTGAACCGGGTGATCTGATGCTGGCTGTTCCACTGCCGAATGCTCACGCGTTGCAGGCTGTCGCTGATGCGGGTGATGCCAGCGGCAAGGTCATAGTCGAACTGGTAGGCGTCGCCTTCGTCGGTCCAGTGCCGGACCACGCGCCATTCCTGGTCGTCGCTCAGGGCCCATTCGTAGAAGCAGTGCAGGCCGGTGGGCAACTGGTGCTCGACCATCCGTTGCCCGGTGTCGTAGCGGAAGCGCCGTTGGACCTGGCCGGTGGCGTCGCGCACTTCGGCGAGGGTGTTCGCCGCGTCGTAGGCGTAGCTGACCAGCACTTCGCGGGATTGGTCGGGGTAGAGGCGCTCGATGTGGGTGACGCGTTCGCCTTCACGAATCAGCTCGACTTGCACCAGGTCGAAGGTGTCGCGCAGCCGCACCAGGCGTCCGGCCTCGTCGTAGTCGAGGTGGATGCGGTTGTCGTTGCGGTCGCCCAGTTGACTCAGGCGCAAGTGCGAAGGGTTGGCGGGCGAAGGTTCGAACAGACGGTACAGGCCGTCTTCGCTTTCGATCAGCAATCGCTCATCCACATGGCGGCGCACGGCCAGGCCTTCGCCGGCGCTGAACACCGCGCCGCCCAAGGGGATGGAACCCATGTCGATGGGCCGGCCTTGTTCGTCGGTGTAGACCAGGGTTTCGCCGCCCTCGGGGTGGGGCAGGATCTCGACTTGGACTTCGTAGGCCACGCTCCAGCCGGTGCCGAACAAGGTATCCCGGCGTTCATCGCGGCTGTTGTACACGCGTTGCCAGTCGATGGGCAGGATGCCGGGCAAGACGAAATCCAGCTCCTCGTCACCGCCCAGCACTTTGGCCCCGGTGGCGGCATGCACCGGGTTCGACGAACCCATGGCCGCATTGGCCGCTGCGTTCGCCGCGCTGCTGGCGGCCATGGACACCGCGCCGCCCACGAGCATGCACGGCAGTTTGCTGAAGAACTTGCCCTTGCCGCCCTTGAGCATCAGCAACGCTGTGACTGCCAGGCCGACGCCCGGGGTCTTGCCGCTGCGAATCTCGCGCACCACCACCGAACCGCCGCCGATGGTCACGTCGGGCGAGATCAGCCCGGCCGACACCACCGTCGCATCGCAGGTGCTGCGGTCGCCACTGCGCACGGCGGGCTGGCCGTTGATGGTGACCTTTTCCGAGCCTTCGGCCATGAATTGCGGTGGCCTCGGTGGGTGCTTGGTGCAGATCACCAGGTCTTCTGGCCGGGTCTCCGTACCGGGGGCCGGCGAGGCGACCGTGGGGCGCCACATCTGCGAAAAGAATTCCCCGGCCATGTCCAGGTAACTGGTTTCGGCTTCTTCTTCCGGCTCGGGCATGTCCAGTTCGGTGCCGGCCGGTGCGACGTGGGACACAACAGCGCCAGCGGCGCGGGCCGAGGGGATGTTGTTGGTAAAGGTGTCTTTGGAGCCGGTGAGGATGTTGGCCTGCACCGTGGGCGGAAAGAGGGCGTTGCCGATGCCCTCGCATATATTGCTCAAGCCTTTGTCGGCCCCGGTCTTGCTCATGGCCAGGCCGACGATGGTGCCCACCACCAGGCCCAGGACGAAGCAGCCCAGGCCGCCGGTGACCACGGTGATGCCCGTGGCCGCGACCACGGCGGCGGTCGCCAGGGCGGTGATCGCGATGTTCGCCGCCACTTCCAGGACGCCGCCGAGGATGTCGGCCATCATCGAGGTGTGGTTGAGTGCATCGCCCAGGCGGGCGGCCCAGAGCGCGTCAGACATGCAAGTCGCTCAGGTGGACAGGGTGGCTGTGGAGTGTGTGTTCAAGCAATTTGATGCCTTCCATTGCGCCGGTGTCCTTGTGGGTGACGGCATGCTGATTGATGCCATTTCTGGCGCTTGATCCGCTTTGGTTTGCCCCTGTGGGAGCGAGCTTGCTCGCGATGGGGCCCGTTCAGTCAACCTCATCAGTGCCTGACCCACCGCAATCGCGAGCAAGCTCGCTCCCACAGTCGATTGATGGAGGCCATCAGAACACCAGCGAACCCTTGATCGTCGCCCAATGCGCCGCTTCGGCATCGCCCAGTTTCTCGGCGTTCACGTAACTCAGGGCCAGCATCTTGCGGGTGCCGGGCAGTACCAGTGCGAGCTGATACTGGAAAACCTTTTCATTGCCCTTGTTGAACTGGCTGCGCAATTCGATGGCTTCGACTTCCTGGTTGGCGCCCACGCGCACGGTGGCGCCCGGCTGGCAGCGCAGTTGCTGGACCTGTTTTTCCAGGCGCTTGAGCTGGTCGTCGAGGTTGCTTTGCAGGGTCTCGCCTTCGGCCAGCAAGCTGCGGCTGACGATCAGGGAGGTGCCCAGTTCAGGAAACTTGAGGATATTGAT
This sequence comes from Pseudomonas sp. CG7, assembly GCF_023701885.1. Lineage (NCBI taxonomy): Bacteria > Pseudomonadati > Pseudomonadota > Gammaproteobacteria > Pseudomonadales > Pseudomonadaceae > Pseudomonas > Pseudomonas sp. CG7. Next base: position 52,051 of record NZ_JABAEE010000019.1, read on the forward strand.
CGTCGCGTCCAGCAACTCGCTTGGCGGCAGCTGGAGCTGGAATTCGTTGAGGCGGTAAGTCATGGCGCTTGAATCTCGAAGTTAGCCCTTGGGGAACGCGGCGCTGATGTTGGCATCGATTCTGCCCTTGACGCCCTGGCCGTCCGGCGTGGCGCCCGGGCCGCCACCGTTGTTCAGGTGCAGCACGCCGCCGGTGTTGAACTCGGCATCGCCGCTGGCGTAGAAGCTGATCTGCACGCCGGTCAGGTTGATCTGGCCGCTGGCGTTAAGCTCCAGGATGCTTTCCCCGCACACCAGGCGCAGGTTCTCGCCCACTTCGATGACGTAGCTCTGGCTGATGCTGTCGGTCTGGCGCTGGCCCACCGAGAGGATGTCCTCCTGCTTGACGATGCGCAGGCGGTTGTTGCCGATGGTCTCCGTTTCGTTGTGGCCGATGCTTTTGTTGCGGTCATGGCCCACCGAATGGCTCTCGTCCACCTCGACCACGATGTCCTGGTTGCGCTCGGCATGGATGTACAACTGCTCGGCGCCTTTCTTGTCTTCCATGCGGATTTCGTTGAAATTCGCCGGCGTGCCGCCCTTGCTCGAACGGCTTTTCATGCCGCTCTGGGTCGCGTTATCTGGCAGGTCGTAGGGCACGGTCTGTTCGGCGTTATAGACGCGGCCGGTGATGATCGGGCGGTCTGGATCACCCTCGAGAAAGCTCACGATGACTTCCTGGCCGATGCGCGGGATTTGCATCGAGCCCCAGTTTTTCCCGGCCCAGGATTGCGACACACGGATCCAGCACGAGCTGTTCTCGTTGGACTGGTCGTGACGGTCCCAATAGAAATGCACCTTCACTCGGCCGAACTGATCGGTCCAGATTTCCTCGCCCTTGGGCCCGACCACCAGCGCGGTTTGCGGGCCTTTGACGATGGGGCGATGAGTAATCGCCAACGGACGATAACTCTGCTGGGCGTCGATGCAGGTCAGGCTGCTTTCGAACTGCGCGGTTGGCGCGCCGCCACCGGTCTCGCCGCTTTCCTGGGAGAGGTAATAGCGAGCGCCGACGATCAGGTACTCGCGGTTCTGGTCCTGGCGGCTAAAACCCGTGAGGCTGAACAGATGCCCCGAGCCCAGGCCCCGGGCATTGCCCGCCAGTTCGACTTGCTCGTGCAAGGTCTGCAAGGCCTCGATGCGGGTGCGGGCGTAGTGTTCGCCGTCCTCGCTTTGCACATAGGTGCCGGGATAGTCGTAGAGCGGATAGTCGCCGGCGGTGTGCGGACGGGGCATGGCCGAGCGCACGTCGATGCGCGCGCTGGGGCGTTGGAAGTCGTAGTCGTTGAGTTCCAGCGAACCCGGTTGGACTTCCTGGGCCAAGTGCCAATCATGAATATGATCGCGCTCGCGCTGTTGCTCATTCTTGGGGTAGTAGGGCACCGAACCGTAGCCGGGTGCCGTGGTGTGGGCGCCATAGGCATCGGCCAGCACCAACACGTGACGGCCCTGCTCGTGACGGAAGAAATAGTAGATCCCTTCCTGCTCCATCAGCCGGCTGACGAAATCAAAACTGGTCTCGCGGTACTGCACGCAGTATTCCCACTCCCGATAGGGGTGGCTCAAGGCATCTTCGAAATCGGAAAAACCCAGGTCGCGGAACACCTGCTTGATGATCTGCGGGATGGTCAGGTTCTGGAAAATCCGGCAATCGGAGGTGCGGGTCAGCAGCCAACGCCACGGGCGCAAGGTGGCCTGGTAGCTGGCGAACTGGCCCTGGTCGACGTTCTGGCTGCAACGGGCGACGATGCCATGGAAGTAGCGCTCGCCACCGCCATCGAGTTGCAGGCTCACGCACATGGGCTTGCCGAGCAACTGGTTGAGGTCGATGGCGTTGTCCAGCGAGTGCAACTGCAACTCGTAGTTGAACAGCCGCCCCAGCTCTTCGCCGCCGCCCATGTCCTTGAGCAGCAGAACCTCGGGTCCGAGGGGGCTGGTGATCTTGGCCAGGCGTGTGGCTTGGTTGAATAACATCAATTATCCCTTGTTGATGCCTTGCATCCTCGTAGGAGCTGTCGAGCAACGCGAGGCTGCGATCTTTGCCCAGACCCTTGAGTCTAAAGCGAAAGATCAAAAGATCGCAGCCTTCGGCAGCTCCTACGGGGCGCTTGATCGCTAGAGTAGTGACGCTGATCGCATAATGTAGTTTGTTACGCGGGGCAGAGGAACCCGGTTCTTGATTGTTCCCAGGCATTACTTGAATATCTGCTCCTTCGCGCGTCACCTCACGTCCATGGAAAGCGATTACTGTGACCTCTTACCGCATTCAAGAAGCCGATCTCGAAATTCCCGATGCCTGGCAGGACCAGAGCATCAATATTTTCAAGCTGCCGGCCGTCGGTCCCGCTAAAGAAGCCAGTTTTGTAATCAGCCGCGATGCCACCCAGGGCGACTCGCCCTTTGCCGAGTACGTTGACCGCCAGCTCAAAAGCGCCGAGCAGCAACTGCCGGGCTTCAAGCTGGTGCAGCGCTGGGACACGGTGTTGCAGGGGCTCACCACCACGTTGCTGGATTACACCTGGCAACGCGAGGGGCGTGAACTGATGCTGCGCCAGGTGTTCATCGAGCGTCAGCCGGCGGTGCTGATCACCACCTTGACCACCACGCCGAGCGATTTCCCTTATCACGAGCCGGCCTGGAAGCTGGCGATGCATTCGTTCAAGCCACAGCCTCCGATTGCCTGAGCATCGACACGTCCCACTGAGTACTCATACACATCATGGATGCACAGGCTGCAGCACGTCTGGGTGATGAAATAGCCCACGGGTTCGGGTTGGCCGCGATGGTCGCCGGAGCCGTGGCCGGCGCCTTGATTGGCGCCGCGGTCGTTGCCGCGACGGTGGCCACGGGCGGTGTGGCGCTGGCGATCATGGCCGGCTCGATTGCCGCTGGCGGCTTGTCGATGTTCCAGATCGTCAAAGGCCTTTCCACCATCTTCAACCTGCCCGAACCCACCACGGGGGCGTTGATCATGGGCAGCTTCAACGTCTACATCAACGACCGCAATGCCATGCGGGCGGGCGAAGACGTTTCGTCGTCCTGCACCGGGCTGCCGATGAACCACCCGATCTGGCCCTTCCCGGTGTTGATCGCCGAAGGCAGCGCCACGGTGTTCATCAACGGCAAACCGGCGGCGCGCCTGCACAGCAAAATGGTCTGTGGCGCTCACATCAAGACGGGCAGCCCGAATACCTTCATCGGCGGGCCGACGGTGTCGGTGGCGTTTGTCCTGGACCTTGAAGGGTGGATGCATTCCGGGTTGGAAGTGTTGGGGCTATTGGCGGCAGGTGCTGCGTTGGTCATGGCCGCCATGGCGGGTATCGCCGTGCTCGTCGAATTCGTGGTGGTGGGCGGGTTGATCGTGGGGGGCATGGAGCTTCTCGGCGATTTAGGTGACCGCCTGGGGCCTGGCTATCGGGACCTGCTGCAAGGTGTCGCCGGCATGGCCATGCTGGGGCTGAGCCCGAAAATGGCCAAGGCCGCCAAGCCTGCCGAACTGCCGCCGCCCAAGTACAAGCCTGGCGTCACCGAGGCCGATATCCTGGCCATGCCGAAAGGCTCGCGACCCGACGCCGACAAGTACTTGTCACCCCAGTATGTGAAAGAACACTTGGCCCAGTTCGAAAACGGCGCCTCACGCTTCACCACAAAGGCCAACCTGGACAAGTACGGCATCGCCCAGCGCGATGGCACGACATTCCTCATGCCCAAGGCTGAAGCCGATCAATTGGTTGCCAATGCCAAGGGTGACAAGCGGGCGTTGGAGAAGGCGCTGGGGCTGCCAGAAAACACCTTGGAAAATAGTACGCTGGTTCGGGTCGATATTCCCGCGCCTAAAGACATGAACCTGCGGATTCCGTCAGGTAACGAGGCCGGCGCCAACGAATTCTGGATTCCTGGCGGCAAGCTGCCGACCGGTGCCAGCGAGGCGGTCATCGATGCCGGGGGCATTTCGCCCAAAGACTTCAGTTGGACGCCATTATGATGGTAGAGGTAGGCAAGTTATGAAATTTCAAGATGTTCTGGTCAGTCGCGAGCACATGTTTTCCGTGGGTATCGAACAAGATTCGGGTCGGTTCTACGTGTCCATACCGGTCAGCAATGGCATGGCCGACTACGAGGAATACTACGAAATCAATCAGGCGACCTTCGAGCTGTTCAAGCGTGACCCGGACGCCGCGCTGCCGTTTGTGGCCCGCTGCAAAAAGCGTGAGCTGGATGAGCTGTTGATTGTCGCGCCGGGAACGAATCGCGGCACGGCCATCTGATCGTCGAAAGGGCCTGTGAGGCGGCACTGCTGTTCACGTTGAGGCTGTAGATAGACCCCGTGGCGAGGGAGCTTGCTCCCGCTGGGCTGCGTAGCAGCCCCTTTGGTGAGCGCTTCGCACTCAAGCGGGAGCAAGCTCCCTCGCCACGGGATCATCGTTTACTTAAATGAGCAGCGTTGCAGCCAGGGTTGCTCCGGCGATGAGCCTCAGTGTTTGGCCCTTGCTGGGAACAACGCTTTTACCGCCGCATCAATCACACCCTTGATGCCCTTGCCCTTGGCATCCACTTCGCTGGCGCCTCCGGAGTTCAAGTCCAAACGGCCGCCGGTGTCGATGTTGCCATTGCCACTGGCGTAGATGTTGAAGGCGGTGCCCGAGATGTTGATCTCGCCACTGGCATTGAACTCCAGCACGCTTTTGCCACACACCAGTCGAATCTGCGAGCCCGCTTCCACGAGGTATTGGGTGCTGATGCTGTCGCTCTTGGTGCCGCCGACGAGCAAGGCATCGTTGCGCTGCACGGCCCGTAGTCGGTCTTGGCCAATGCGTACGGTTTCGTTGTGGCCGATGCTTTTATTGCGGTCGTGGCCCACCGAATGGCTCTCGTCCACCTCGACCACGATGTCCTGGTTGCGCTCGGCATGGATGTACAACTGCTCGGCGCCTTTCTTGTCTTCCATGCGGATTTCGTTGAAATTCGCCGGCGTGCCGCCCTTGCTCGAACGGCTTTTGGTGCCGCTCTGGGTGGCATTGGCGGGCAGCGCATAGGGCACGGTTTGTTCGGCGTTGTACACGCGACCGGTGACGATGGGCCGGTCGGGGTCGCCTTCAAGGAAGCTAACGATCACTTCCTGACCAATGCGCGGGATCTGCACCGAGCCCCAATTCTTGCCTGCCCATGCCTGCGACACCCGAATCCAGCACGAGCTGTTTTCATTGGACTGGTCGTGACGGTCCCAATAGAAATGCACCTTCACCCGGCCGAACTGATCGGTCCAGATTTCCTCGCCCTTGGGCCCGACCACCAACGCAGTCTGCGGGCCCTTGACGATCGGGCGATGGGTAATCGCCAAGGGGCGATAGCTTTGCTGGGCATTGATGCAGGTCAGGCTGCTTTCGAATTGTGCTGAAGGCGCGCCGCCACCGGTCTCGCCGCTTTCCTGGGAGAGGTAGTAGCGAGCGCCGACGATCAGGTACTCGCGGTTCTGGTCCTGGCGGCTAAAACCCGTGAGGCTGAACAAATGCCCCGAACCCAGGCCCCGGGCGTTGCCCGACAACTCGACTTGCTCGTGCAGGGTCTGCAAGGCCTCGATGCGGGTGCGGGCGTAGTGTTCGCCGTCGGCGCTTTGCACGTAGGTGCCCGGGTAGTCGTACAGAGGATAATCGCCGGCGGTGTGCGGGCGCGGCATGGCCGCACGCACATCAATGTGTGCACTCGGGCGCTGGAAGTCGTAGTCGTTGAGCTCCAACGAACCCGGTTGGACTTCCTGGGCCAGGTGCCAATCATGAATATGATCGCGCTCGCGCTGCTGCTCATTCTTCGGGTAGTAGGGCACCGATGCGTAGCCGGGTGCAGGGGCGTGGGCGCCATAAGCGTCGGCCATCACCAGTACATGACGGCCCTGCTCATGGCGGAAGAAGTAGTAAATGCCTTCCTGTTCCATCAAACGGCTGACGAAATCAAAACTGGTCTCGCGGTACTGGACGCAGTATTCCCACTCGCGATAAGGCCGGCTCAAGGCATCTTCGAAATCCGAAAAGCCCAGGTCGCGGAACCCCTGCTTGATAATCTGCGGGATGGTCAGGTTCTGGAAGATCCGGCAATCGGAGGTGCGGGTCAGCAGCCACAGCCACGGGCGCAAGGTGGCCTGGTAGCTGGCGAACTGGCCCTGGTCGACGTTCTGGCTGCAACGGGCGACGATGCCATGGAAGTAGCGCTCGCCACCGCCATCGAGCTGCAGGCTCACGCACATGGGCTTGCCGAGCAATTGGTTGAGGTCGATGGCGTTGTCCAGCGAATGCAACTGCAACTCGTAGTTGAACAGCCGCCCCAGCTCTTCACCGCCGCCCATGTCCTTGAGCAGCAGAACCTCGGGCCCGAGGGGGCTGGTGATCTTGGCCAGGCGGGTGGCTTGGTTGAATAACATCGAATGTTCCGTGCAAATGGTAGTAACTGAAGGAACCCAATACCCACTGTGGGAGCGAGCTTGCTCGCGATAACGGTATGTCAGTCAACATGGATGTTGAATGTGACTGCGCTATCGCGAGCAAGCTCGCTCCCACAGGGTTATGCGGTGTTACTTCGGGTCAGGCCGCGTCGCTGAAATCGTACTTCAGTTCGTTGTCCACGGCGCTGATCCGCACGCCGGCCAAGGCCTTGCCTTCGAGCATGCGGGTCAGGAACTCGCGGCTCATGTCCGGCAGCAGGCTGTTGGTCAGGATGGTGTCGATCATGCGCCCGCCGCTTTCGGTTTCGGTGCAACGCGAGACGATCAAATCGATCACCGCATCGTCGTAGTCGAAGGCGACTTTGTGGGTGCTTTCCACGCGCTTCTTGATGCGGTTGAGTTGCAGGCGGGTGATGGCCTTGAGCATCTCATCGCTGAGCGGGTAGTACGGGATCGTCACCAGGCGGCCGAGCAAGGCCGGCGGGAAAATCTCCAGCAGCGGCTGGCGCAACGCCTTGGCGATCTCTTCCGGCTCGGGCACGTTCTGCGGGTCCTTGCAGACCTGGGCGATCAACTCGGTGCCGGCGTTGGTGGTCAGCAGGATCAAGGTGTTCTTGAAGTCGATCACCCGGCCTTCGCCGTCCTCCATCACGCCTTTGTCGAACACCTGGAAGAAGATTTCATGCACGTCCGGGTGGGCTTTTTCCACTTCGTCCAGCAGTACCACGCTGTACGGTTTGCGCCGCACGGCTTCGGTCAGCACACCGCCTTCGCCGTAGCCGATGTAGCCCGGTGGCGCGCCCTTGAGGGTGGACACGGTGTGGGCTTCCTGGAACTCGCTCATATTGATGGTGATGACGTTCTGCTCGCCGCCATACATGGCTTCGGCCAGGGCCAGGGCGGTTTCGGTCTTGCCCACGCCGGAGGTGCCGGCAAGCATGAACACGCCAATCGGCTTGCTCGGGTTGTCGAGGCCGGCGCGGGAGGTCTGGATGCGCTTGGCAATCATCTGCAAGGCATGGTCCTGGCCGATGATGCGTTTTTTCAGGTGCTGGGCGAGGTTGAGCACGGTTTCCAGTTCGTTGCGGGCCATGCGGCCCACCGGGATACCGGTCCAGTCGGCGACCACCGAGGCCCCGGCCTGGTAATCCACGGTCGGCAGGATCAACGGGGTTTCGCCTTGCAGGGCGGTCAGGCGCTGTTGCAGGTCCACCAGTTTCTCGCGCAGGTGGTGGCTTTCGTTGTCAGAAGCTGCGCTGTTGTCTTCGCTGTCCACCACGCCGACGCGTTCGCGCAGGGTCGCGCGGGTTTCCAGCAGTTCGTCCACCAGGGTTTTCTCTTCGGCCCAGCGGCGTTCCAGCGCGGCCAGGCGCTCGCGCTCGGCGCTCAGCAGGCGTTCGCTGGGGGTCTGGCGGGTGCCGATGACCACGCCAATCGCGTGCTCACGGGCGATGATTTGCAGCTCGGTTTCCAGCGCTTCGATGCGCCGCCGGCTGTCGTCCACTTCGGCCGGCACGGCGTGCAGGCTGATGGCGACGCGGGCGCAGGCGGTGTCCAGCAGGCTCTCGGATTTGTCCGGCAACTGGCGCGCGGGAATGTAGCGGTGGGACAGCTTGACCGAGGCTTCCAGGGCTTCGTCGAGGATCTGCACCTGGTGGTGTTTTTCCATGGTCGCGGCCACGCCGCGCATCATCAGCAGGGCCTTGTCTTCCGACGGCTCGGCCACTTGCACTACTTGGAAACGGCGGGTCAGGGCCGGGTCTTTTTCGATGTGCTTCTTGTACTCGGCCCAGGTTGTGGCGGCCACGGTGCGCAAGGTGCCGCGGGCCAACGCCGGTTTGAGCAGGTTGGCCGCATCGCCCGTGCCGGCGGCGCCACCCGCACCCACCAGGGTGTGGGCTTCGTCGATGAACAGGATGATCGGCTTGGGCGAGGCCTGGACGTCTTCGATGACCTGGCGCAGGCGCTGTTCGAATTCGCCTTTCATGCTCGCGCCGGCCTGCAACAGGCCCACGTCGAGGCTGCGCAATTCCACGTCCTTGAGGGCCGGTGGCACGTCGCCGGCGACGATGCGCAGGGCGAAGCCTTCGACCACAGCGGTCTTGCCCACGCCGGCTTCGCCGGTGAGGATCGGGTTGTTCTGCCGGCGGCGCATGAGGATGTCCACCAGTTGGCGGATCTCTTCGTCACGGCCGACGATCGGGTCGAGCTTGCCGCTGCGGGCCTGCTCGGTGAGGTCGACGGTGAAGCGCTTGAGGGCTTCCTGCTTGCCCATGGCGGCAGGGGCCATGGCGCCGCTGGCTTCGCCCGGCACGGCGCCGGCATTGAAACCGTCGCTGGCGGTCAGGGCGTTTTCCGGCGAGTCGCCGACGTATTCGTCAAAGCGTTCGCTCAGGGCTTCGACCTTGACCTTGTCGAACTCCGACGACAGGCCAAGCAGCGCGTGGCGCAGGCTTGGTGTCTTGAGGATGCCCAGCACCAGGTAACCGGTGCGCACCTGGCTTTCGCCGAACATCAGGCTGCCATAGACCCAGCCGCGTTCCACGGCTTCTTCCACGTGGGAGGACAAGTCGGTGATCGACGTCGAACCCCGTGGCAAACGATCCAATGCCTCGGTCAGGTCACGGGCCAGGCGCGCCGGCTCGATGTTGAACTGGCGGATGATGCGGTGCAGGTCCGAGTCCTGCAGTTGCAGCAACTGGTGAAACCAGTGGGCCAGTTCCACATAAGGGTTACCGCGCAACTTGCAGAACACGGTGGCGGCTTCGATGGCTTTGTAGGCCACGCTGTTGAGTTTGCCGAACAACGCGGCGCGACTGATTTCACCCATGCTCATGGCTCCTTGAGGTCTGTGAGGTGTTGGCCTGTTCGGCGTAATGCCGGGCCAGTATTAAATCGTTGGCATCTTTTTCAGGACGTCCCAGCCAGGTGTTGAAGCCCAGGCGGAAACGGCCATTGAGTTGTAGTGCGGGCACTTCGGGCTGTTCCAGGACCAGGTTCAGGTCCCAGTCCAACTCGTGGCCCAGGTATTCGGCAACCCAGGCCACCAGCTCGTTGAACGGTTGGCTGCCGGGCAGCATGCCCATGTAGTCAACGAGCTTGAGTGGCCCCAGGCGAATGCGGAATTTGTGCTGGCGATCCCACACGAAGCGGCCCAGGCAGAAGTCCACGCCTAATTGCGCGTTGACACCGACGCGGCTGCGCTCGGGCAGTTCCAGCCATTGGCCGACGTATTCTTCGATCTCCACCGGCAGGCCGAAGTACTCGCTGAGGATCGCCTTCAAACCGTCCGGGTAGCGGGTCTGCGCCGACAGGTGGCCGCTGTAATGCAGCTTCGCCGTGTCGGGAATCAGCCCCTGGTTGAGCAGGCTCGGCATGCCCCGGCCGCTGAGTGCCGCCAGGCGCGCCGACCAATAGTCATCGTCCGGACGGTCATGGCTGACCGTCGGCCGCGCTTCGGCCCAGGCCCGGTAGAACAGGCTGAGCAGGCGATGGTGGAACACATCGAGAAAGCGCTTGCTGGTGCTGTCGCCATTGTTGCGCTGGCGCTCGCGCACGTATTCGGTGATGTGCAACGGCATCGGGCCGTTGGGGCCGCCGAGGCCAAAAAAGAATTGCTCCAGGCGCGCCGGCGTACCGTCGCCGCCCGGTTGCACCGAGGCGAGGGTGGCCGGGGCGAAGGTGCAGTCGGCCTGTTGCCCGAGGCGCAACGGGTCATCGGCCAGGCGCAGGGAATGGCCCAGGCGCGGCAGCTCGGGGGATTCGCACTCGATGCGCCGCAACGCCTGGAAGAAGTCGTATTCCCAGGGTTCCTGGTGCATCGCCTCCAGGGTACTCACAGGGTCGGACGACGTCCGGGCTTGGCTTTCCATCGCATGATCTCGCCGCGTTCGGTGGTACGGATCACCGTCTCGGTAAAACTGTTGATCGACACGTAGCGTGCCAGGAAGCGCTCGAACACCGCACCGAGCAGGAACACCCCGGTGCCGCGAAACGCGTTTTCATCAAATTCCAGGGTGATCTCCAGGCCTCGACCGAACACGATCGGGCCGGGCATCGGCAAGCGCCGGGTGCAGGCCTTGCTGCTGACTTCCCGCAGGCCTTCGATCTGCAATTGCAAGGCCGCGTCGTTGCTGTCGCCGTACAGGCGCAGCAGTTCGCGCAGGGCGGCGGCGCCTTGGCCTTGTTCGCTCAACGACAAGTAGTTCAGCGACAACTGGCTGATCAACCGCCAGGCCTTGGCATCGTGGGCATGGCTGGCCCGGGGTCGACTGGGTCCGGCCACGCAGCGCACGGCGCCCACCGGGGCACTGTCGGCCAGGGTGAAATCGGTCTTGCCGTTGCCCACGCTCATGAACAGCGGCAGGTCGCGGTTGGTGCACAGCGCGGTCACGCCGAGTTGGCGCAGGTCGTGGCGGTAGGGCGCTTGCTGGCTGTCCACCAGGCTGACGAAGGTTTCGCTGCCGATGTAGGTCGAGCGCGGGCCGTTGCGTCGTTGGTCGCTGGACAGCACGCGCGGTTCGCGCCGCACGGTGTAGTAGGCCAGGTCGCGGCCATAACGGGACGGATCGCGCACGGCGTAGAACGGCAGGAACGGTTGCTCCGGCCCGGTGCCGTGGCCAGTGAGGCCACTCAGGGAATGCACTTCGAAATCCATCGGCCGGGTGCGGTCGGCGATCACGTGGTGTTCGTTGACCCGTTCCGACAGGTGGATGCGATCCAGGCGCTTGGGAAACAGGTTGATGGCCGGGGTGCAGAACGGTAGGAACTGCGAAGCACCCACGCTGCCTTCCAGGCTCGGATCGTGACGGTCGAACAACACGATCAGCTCCAGTTCCTGGCCGTCGCAGCGCTTGACCGCACGGCCCAACTGAGTGAAGTCGACAAACAGGAAGCGGTGGGGCAGGGCGAAGTATTCCTGCAACAGGCGATAGCCCTGGAAGGCCCGCGACACCACCGGCAACGCGGCATCGGCGTCGTCGAAACCACGCGAGCGCAACGCATCCTGGGGCAGCCGCTCCACCCAGTCGCCGCCGGGCTTGCGGGCGAACACCGCGCAGGCATTGCCCAGCAGTTGTTCGTAGAGGCGGAAAGGCTGCTCATCGGCGCCGCTCAAGTACAGCGGCAGGTTGTCCAGGGCCAGGCTGTTGAACGGCAGTTCGGCGCCGGTGCGCAGGGTCAGGCGCAGGCCGGCCTTGGCTTTCGGCTCACTGGCGGCCAGGCGCCCGAGCACGGCGGACGGGTTGCCGAAGTATTCGGCCTGGCTGACCTGCAACGGCCACAACGTCACCGCGTGGGCGGTGCGGTACTCGCAGCAGGTCTGGGTTTCGCGACCCAGGGCGGCGCGCAGGACGGTGTCGCGGGGCAGCGGGAAACCACTGCTCAGCGAGCCTTCGTCCGGGTCGGCCTGCATTTGCACCACGGTCATCGACGGCGTCGGCGCCAAGTAATGCGGGTAGGCGATTTCCAGCAGGTTGTGGGTGAAGGTCGGGTACTCGGCATCGAGCTTGAGCTGAACCCGGGCCGTCAGGTAGGCGAAGCCTTCGAGCAGGCGCTCGACATACGGGTCGGCGCAGTCCATGCCGGCCAAGGTCAGCCGACTGGCGATCTTAGGGTATTCCTTCGCGAACTCCGCCGCGCTTTCGCGCACATGGTGCAGTTCCTGGTTGTACAGCTCCAACAGGCGCGGGTTCATGGGCGTCTCCGCTGGTCGGCGTTGACCACGCGCACATGGCCGGTTTCCAGGTCCAGATCAGTTTGCAGCATCAGCCGCAGCGGCACCGGCTGGGCCCAGAGGTCGCCTTCGATCTCGAAACTCAGCGCGTTGTGGTTCATCTCGGCCGTCGCCCGGGCCCGCACCCGCAGGGTGTGGCGCAGGATGCGCGGTTCGAAGGTGGCAATGGCCTGGTGGATCAAGGTTTCCAGGGCCGAGACATCGACGTTCGACGCGCTGTTGCCGGCCAGCGCCGGCAACCCGAAATTCACCACCGAAGTGCCCGCCGGGGTGTGCAGCGTGGCATCGGCGTCGAGCAATGACGTGGTGTTGAGCAGCCACGCCAGGGCACGCAACACCGAGGCTTTCAATTGGGTCAGGGAGAGCACGCGCTTGTCGGCGCTTTCCTTGGGGTTGGTCGGATCGTCGTCGGTCAACCGGTCCAGCAGGGACGGTTGCAGGCGATCGCGGGTGGCAATTTCGGTTACCACCGAAAGAGCGCCGTATACATTTTTTGATCCCATTGGCCAGGGCCGCAGGAGGCGAACTGACTCACATCCGAGACTTCCAGTGTTTCCTTGATCAGGCGTACTGCTTGAATTTTGGTCAAGCAATCGCGGCTGGGAGCGGGCATGTGTTCGCTGCGTTCGACCAAGAAAATCGGCACTTGGTTGAACGTCTCCACACGCAGTTGCTTGTCCGGACCCAGGCTGAACTGGCAAGGCCATTCCATATCGAGCGTCTGGTGGCTTTGGTCAGGTTTAACGAGCGTGCAGCGACCTTGAACGTCAGTCAGGCTTACTGGATGCCCGACGAAGACCGCTTGAATTGGGGCTGGCGCAGTGGCTGTTTCCTGCCCGGCGCACGCGCTTAGACTGACGAGGCTTGCCGCCAGCGCCGCAAGAAACAAAGGGCTGCGCATCACGAAAGCTCCCAGAACCAGATGGCCTTGGATCTTGAGAACAGATCACCGCTCTTGGTCAGGCCACGGTTCCACAGGTCGATGTGATCACCCGTAGGTCGGCCGGCAGTGTCGCTGTTCTGTTGGTAGCAGTCTTTGAAGAAGATGATTCCAGTCTTGCCCATCAGCGTTGTGCGATCTGCCACGCTGGTGGTGTAGACCTTCGGCGCGCCGAGGCGGTTCTTCTTCCATAGCCAGTTGGCCAATGACTCCGCGCCGCGGGCATGTCCATGGGCGCATTTGGGATCCAGCGTATAAGTCGAAGTATTGACCGGTAAGGTCTTTTCCCCACACAAGGCGATGCTCATACGAATAGCGCACTGGTTGATATAGGGACCGTCACAAGCCGGAGTGGCGGACGGGTAGGGCGGATAGCTGTTCCACAAATTGACAAACGAAGGCTTGGCCATGACTCAGATACCACGTGGGAAAGGGTTGGATTCGAGCAAGCACCAAATACCCCCGGCGCGTGGCACCGGGGGCGTGTTCGATTACACCTTGATGTTCTGACGGATGTTCCAGCCGAACTTGACCGGACCGCCTTCCTTGGTGCCGTCGGCTTTCTGTGGCTGGTAGTCCACCAGCACCTTGGCGAAGTTCAGGGTGACGTTTTCGGTCAGGCGATCATCGCTGCCCGAGCCGCCAGTGCTCAGGGACGTGACCAGCACTTCTTCCAGGTTGATGATCATGTACTCGACCTGGCTTTCACCGCCGGCCTTGCGCACGGTCAGCTTGACCTTGTCGATGTGCTTGCCGCTGGCGCAGTGCATCATCAGGTTCGGCGACGCCTTGTCGACGAACTTGGTCAGGGACAGGTCCTGGACGTTGACCTTGCCCGCACCGCCGCCGCTGCCCACGTGCATGTTGCCGGACTGGGACATGCCCCAGCTCCAGTTCAGGACATCGATCTCGTCCTTGTGGGCCTTGTCCATGGACTCGCCCTTGATGTCGCCAATCTTGATGAAAATATCAACAGCCATGTTTTCTCCCTGTGTGGTCTTTACCACATTGTTTGGTTGACGCTGACCTTGCGAAATTACTGCTGTTGAACGTTACGCAGGCGATCTCCAATCCACTGAAGATCCCCTGTGGGAGCGAGCTTGCTCGCGATAGCGGAGTGTCAGGCATGCTCATGACAACTGATCCACCGCCATCGCGAGCAAGCTCGCTCCCACATTGGCCCTTGTACCGCTCAGTAAAGCTTTACGCGCCCTTGGCCGAAGGCAGTTTCGATACCAGGCGCAGCGACACGGTCAGCCCTTCGAGCTGGTAGTGCGGGCGCAGGTAGAACTTGGAGTTGTAGTACCCCGGGTTGCCTTCGACTTCTTCGACGATCACTTCAGCAGCAGCCAGTGGATGCTGGGCCTTGGTGGTCTCGGTGGAGTGCGCCGGGTCACCGTCGACGTAGTTGAGGATCCAGTCCTGCAACCAGCGCTGCATCTCGTCCTTCTCTTTGAAGGAACCGATCTTGTCGCGCACGATGCACTTGAGGTAATGGGCGAAACGGCAGGTGGCGAACAGGTACGGCAGGCGCGCGGCCAGGTTGGCGTTGGCGGTGGCGTCCGGGTCGTCATATTCGGCCGGTTTCTGCAGCGACTGGGCGCCGATGAAGGCCGCGAAGTCGGTGTTTTTCTTGTGCAGCAGCGGCATGAAACCGTTCTTCGCCAGTTCCGCTTCACGGCGGTCCGAGATGGCGATTTCGGTCGGGCACTTCATGTCCACGCCACCGGCGTCGGTCGGGAAGGTGTGGGCTGGCAGGTTTTCCACTTCGCCGCCGGACTCCACGCCCCGGATGCGCGAGCACCAGCCGAAGTGTTTGAACGAACGGTTGATGTTCACGGCCATCGCGTAGGCGGCGTTGGCCCAGGTGTACTTGGAGCTGTCGGCGCCGTCGGTGTTTTCTTCGAAGGCGAAGGCTTCCACCGGGTCGGTCTTGGCGCCGTACGGCAGGCGCGCCAGGAAGCGCGGCATGGTCAGGCCGATGTAGCGCGAGTCTTCCGATTCACGCAGCGAGCGCCAGCCGGCGTATTCCGGAGTGGTGAAGATCTTGGTCAGGTCGCGCGGGTTCGACAGTTCCTGCCACGAGCCCATGCCCATCACGGTCGGCGAAGCCGCAGCGATGAATGGGGAGTGCATGGCCGCGCAGACTTTCGACAGTTCGCCCAGCAGTTCCACGTCTGGTGGCGACTGGTCGAAGTAGTAGTCACCCACCAGGCAGCCGTAAGGTTCGCCGCCGAACTGGCCGTATTCTTCTTCGTACATCTTCTTGAAGAGCGGGCTCTGGTCCCACGCGGTGCCCTTGAATTTCTTCAGGGTCTTGTGCAGGTCGGTCTTGGAGATGTTGAGCACGCGGATCTTGAGCTGCTCATCGGTCTCGGTGTTGTTGACCAGGTAGTGCAGGCCACGCCAGGCGCTTTCCAGTTGCTGGAAGTCCGGGTGATGGATGACCTGGTTGACCTGGGCGGTGAGCTTGGCGTCGATGGCGGCGATGATCGATTCGATCGACTTGATGGCGTCGTTGGACACCAGGTCGGTCTGCGCCAGGGCCTGCTCGGCCAGGGTGCGCACGGCCGTTTCAACGGCTTCGCGGGCACGCTCGGTCTTGGGCTTGAATTCTTGCAGCAGCAGGGACGCAAACTCGCTGGTTTCTTGGGTGGCGCCCAGGTTCTGCACGCCTTCGCGGGCGGTATTGTCAGTCATGATCATTGGTCCTGTGCTGGCTTCGGCGCGCTCGCCAGGGCCTGCAACAGCGCTGGGTCCTTGATCGCCTTCATGATGATTTCTTCGGCACCGGTCTTGCCGTCCATGTAGGTCAGCAGGTTGGCCAATTGGGTGCGCGCTTCGAGCAGCTTGTTCAGCGAGTCGACCTTGCGGGCGACGGCCGCCGGGCTGAAGTCGTCCATGCTTTCGAACGTCAGGTCCAGGCTCAGGTTGCCTTCGCCGGTCAGTTCGTTAGGCACATGGAACGCCACGCGCGGCTGCATGGCCTTGAGGCGCGAGTCGAAGTTGTCGACGTCGATCTCGAGGAACTTGCGGTCGGCCACCGGTGCCAGAGGCTCGGCGGGCTTGCCGGCGAGGTCGGCCATGACGCCCATGACGAAGGGCAACTGGACCTTTTTCTCGGCGCCGTAGAGCTCGACGTCGTACTCGATCTGCACTCGAGGCGCGCGGTTGCGCGCGATGAATTTCTGAGAACTTTGCTTCGCCACGTTGCTGCTCCTGGTCGCTTGAGCGACGGTGTTGGCGTCATCGGGGGTGCCGGTGACGTGACTGCGTGATCCGCTCGCTTTTTATTCGCTGTCTGGGCCGCGCAGGTTTTCAAATTGGCTCATGCCGTCGGGAATCAGGTTGCGCACGATGGCCGCGAAGTCGGCGTGCACCAGATTCTTGGCCCGGTTCAACAGCACCGGCAGCGGGCTGGAGGGCTCATGACGGGTGTAGTAAGCGAGAATCCGGTCCAGGCTGCGCAGCACGTCGTCGCGGTTGTTGATGTCGCCGCTGATGGTGCTGGTATTACGCTGTGCGCTTGTGACACTTGCATGTTCGGTGGGCGCTGCGCTGTCGTCGCTGACGGGCTCGGCCTGGGCGCTGTCGCCGCTCTGCGGGGCGAACTGACCGAGAATCTGCAGGGCCATTTTCAACGGTTGCTTCAACGGGCCCAGGTCCACGCCTTGGGCGGAACCGACCTGGTCGCTGACCTGCTGCTCGATGGCTTCGGCGGCGCTGCGCGCTTCCAGCAGGGCGGCACGGGTGATCTCCAACTGTTCGGGATCGCTGTCGAGCAGGGCCCCGGCGAGCTGTTCGGCGCCGAGGTTTTCATCCGGGAAACTTTGCAGGCCGCTGGCATTGGCGGCGGCGCGCAGGCTGACGGCACCGAAGGTGCGCGAACGGGTCAGGATGCTTTCGCGCAGCAGGCGGATGGTGACATCGGACGTCAGGCCGGCGAGGGCATTGATGCGCACGGTGGGGTCGTTGTCGTCATCGGCGTCCAGGCGCGGATGCAGTTCGGCCCAGTATTGCTTGAGCAGCTCGCTGATCAGCGTCAGCACACGGGCCATGCCCGGCAGGCCTTCGAGGGCCAGTGAGCTTTGCATCAGGTAATGGGTGATGCGCAGGTCTTTGCTGCGCGCAAGCAAGTCCAGGCTCTGCTGCTGGATGCTGCGCCATTCAGGCGGTTCGGCAGGCAGGATCGAGTCGCCCATGCTGCGCTCGGGTTGGCCTCGGGAGTCGCGCTCCAGGCGCAGGAAATCCGCGTCATATTCCAGGTCTTCACCGCACGGCGAAGTCGCGGAAACGGCGGCGAGCAGCAAAGGCACATCCACTTGGATCGATCTCCCTATCACCCGCTTGAAGAAGTCGGGCAGTTCACACGCAAGTTTCGGATGAAACTCCACATGTTCCTTGAAGGTAATGGCCCTTTAGATCTGCGATGATTTTAAAGTGCCATCATGTATATTCAAGAAGTTGTGCATTTTTGGTGTAGTACTTATCGCTTGTCAAGGTAAGCTATTTCGCCTGTGTATGCCCTATGTAACAGTTGTGATGCGCTTAACAGCCTGCCCGACCCACCGGTCGAAGCGGCAACTGACGTGGGGTTTTTGTCACGCAAGCCGGTTATGATCAGCAATCATGCTGGCAAAAAGCCGTTCCCACGGTTGTTGGCAAGGTTGCCGGCGGGTCGTCAGGGCCTCAAACCCTCACTCCCGCCCGCGCGCGAAGTATTCAGCAAGGAGGCAAGATGCCGCTGTGTTTGACTATCACTAGTTATCACAAAATTACCCCAGGCCAGTGTTCTGAAAAGTCCATGGACCAGGGGGTGATGGCAATTGGCCGCAATTCCGATAATGACTGGGTATTACCGGACCCCGAGCGGCTGGTTTCCGGTAAACATTGCGTTATCCAATACAAAGACGGGCGTTATTACTTGACCGATAACAGCACCAATGGTGTGGAATTGGTCAAGGCCGGCGTGCGCCTGCGCAAGGGCAACAGCGAACCCCTGCAAGACGGCGAAGTGATCCGCATCGGTGATTATGAAATCCAGGCCCGCGTGGATTTCAGCCTGCCGGTCACCGACAGCAACCCGTTCGCCGAGTCCCCCAGCAGTTTCGAGGCCTTGATGGGGCAACAGAGCGCGCCGGCGTATGCGCCGTCTCCGATTCCCGGACCGTCACCGGTTCAGGTGCCTGCGCATTTCCAGGGTGTGTCGGCCATGGACACCCTGCCGGACCTGTTCGATTTCTTGGCCCCGAGCAGCGTCCCGCCGGCCACCCAGCCTGACCATGTCCCGGCCGAGCAACACAATTTCCGCCCGCCGACGCCGATTGCCCAGCCGAGCCCGCCGCCGGTGATAGCGCCGTCCGCCTCGGTGATTCCGGACGACTGGGACCCGTTCAGCGACAAGCCTGCGCCGGTGGCGGTTGCGCCGCTGCCCGTGGCCCCGCCGCCGGTGCCGTTACCGCCGGTGGTCGAACCAGTCGCGACGCCTGTTGCGCAGCCGCCGCTCGCCGACATCTTTGCTGAAATCATTACACCGCCGCCGGCCCCCGTGCCTGAAGCGTCGGTCACCCGCGTCGAGCCTCCGGTCGCACCGCCAGTTGCGCCAGTTGCTCCGGTTACCCCGGTTGCTCCAGTGACTCCGACTGCTCCGGCCGAGTCTGCCCAGCCCGACTTGCTGCAAGCCTTCCTGCGCGGTGCCGGGCTGGACCAGTTGCGCCTGGACAAGGCCAACGCCGTAGCGCAGATGGAAAACATCGGGCGCAGTTATCGCTTGATGGTCGAAGGCCTGATCGATGTCCTGCGCGCCCGCAGCAGCCTCAAGGGTGAATTCCGTATCCAGCAGACGATGCTCCAGCCGGTGGAAAACAACCCGCTGAAGTTCGCCCCCAATGTCGATGAAGCCCTGTTGTTGCTGTTGCGCCACGGCAACCAGGCGTTCATGGCCCCGGACGCGGCGGTGCGCGACAGTTTCGATGACTTGCGCGCCCACCAGCTGGCGGTGATGGCCGGTGTTGAGGCGGCCATCAAGCATTTGCTGGGGCGCTTCGAGCCGTCGCAACTGGAAGAGCGCATGGCCAAGCCCGGCGGCCTGTCGGGTATTTTCAGCGGCTCGCGACAGGCCCAGTACTGGCAGCAGTTCACCGAGCTCTACAGCAACATTTCCCGGGAAGCCCAGGAGGATTTCCAGGACCTGTTCGGTCGTGAGTTCAGTCGCGCCTACGAAGAACACAGCACGCGACAGCGACGCCGTTGAGCGGCGTCGCCTAATAACAATACTGATAAGCCCACAACGGATAGCTCAAACGTCATTGAGGACGCAGGATGATTCCCAGGTTTTTACTCGCAGTCGCCACCGCGCTTCTGCTGACGGCGTGCGCCAAGGATGCGGCCAACCCCCAGCCCGAAGACGCTGAGGCCGACACCGCCGCCAGCGAGCTGCATTTCCATGCCATTGCCGGCCTCAACCCCGGCGCCACCGGCCAACCGGCCCCGGTCCGGGTGCGCATTTTCGAACTGAAAAATGCCGCGACCTTCGGCCGCTCCGATTATTTCGCCCTGGCCGAACGGGCCCAGGCCACGCTGGGCGCCGACCTGATCGACCAGGACGAGGTGCTGATCCAGCCCGGCCAGCAATTGAGCCTGCAACGCGACCTCGACCCGGCCACGCGGCACATTGGAATACTGGTGGGCTATCGCGAGCTGGACCAGTCGCTGTGGCGCACGGTGATGAATGTCCCGGCGCGCGAATACACCGAATACCAGATCAGCCTCGATGTGCGCGCCGTGCGCAGCGCCGTCGTCGTTCCCCCATCCAGCCCTGCCCAATAAGCAATCGGAGCCCCCATGTCCTGGAACAATCGCGTGGTCTGGTCGGAAGGCATGTTCATTGGAACGCAGCACTTCCAACAGCATGACCGTTACCTGGAAAACCTCATCGACGCCCGCAGCCGCCCGTTGTCGGCCGGCGCCTGGGGTTTTTCCGAATTGCTGATCGACCAGGGCCTGCTGGCCCAGGGCAAGCTGGCGATCATTTCGGCGCGGGGCCTGTTGCCGGACGGTACGCCGTTCAATATTCCCCAGGATGACCTGGCGCCAACCCCGCTGAACGTCGATGACAACCTGCGCGATGGCCTGGTGTACCTGGCCTTGCCACTCAAGCGTGCCGGTGCCCGCGACACCGTGGATGAAGGCGAAGACCTCGGCGCTGCGCGGTATGTGAGCCAGGTCTGCGAAGTGCGCGACGACAACGCACCGTTCGAAAACCGCGCGCCGGTGGCCCTCGGCTCCCGGGCGCTGCGGTTGTTGACCGAACAGGATGGCATCGGCGACTACGCCGCCATCGGCGTGGTGCGCATCAAGGAAAAACGCGCCGACCGTGCGCTGGTGCTCGACGACAACTACATCCCGCCGCTGCTGGACGTCATCGCCTCGAAACCGCTGGCGGCATTCCGCAGCGAACTGCTGGGCCTGTTGCACCAGCGTGGCGAAGCCCTGGCCGGGCGGGTGGTGGCGTCGGGCGCCGGTGGCGCCTCGGAAATTGCCGACTTCATGCTGTTGCAACTGGTCAACCGTGCCCAGCCGCTGATCCAGCACCTGAGCCAGTTGAGCCCGCTGCACCCTGAGCGTTTCTACAGCGAACTGGTGAGCCTGGCCGGGGAGTTCTCCACGTTCACCGCCTCCGGGCGACGACCGCAACAGTACCCGCCTTACCAGCACGATGACCTGGCGCTCAGCTACGCGCCAGTGATGCAGGCCCTGCGCGAAGCCCTGTCGATGCTGATCGACAGCAAGGCGACGCCGATTCCGATTGTCGAAAAAGCCTACGGCATCCACGTGGCGATGCTGGCCGACAAGACCCTGCTCGACAGCGCCAGCTTCATCCTGGTGGTACGCGCCGACGTGCCGGCCGAAACCCTGCGCAGCCGCTTCGGCCAGCAGAGCAAGGTCGGGTCGGTGGAGCACATCCGCGACCTGGTCAATCTGCAATTGCCGGGCATCGGCCTGTTGCCGTTGCCGGTGGCGCCACGGCAGTTGCCGTACCACGCCGGTTCCACCTACTACGAACTCGACCGGGGCAGTGACCACTGGCAGCAGTTGAGCAACTCCGGCGGCTTTGCGTTCCACATCGCCGGCCAGTTCCCAGGGCTGAACCTGGCGTTCTGGGCGATCCGAGGATACACCGCGATGAGCAACGACGATCGTACCCAGTTCATGCCGACGCCCGGTGGCCGTGGCGCCGATCCCTTTCGCCCGGACCCTGGCCGGCCCCAGCCTGCGCCGGCGTCCGCGCCGCTGTCGATGCCGGCCGCGCCGGTCCTGACCGGCAAGGCCCAGGGCCTCAACCCGCTGGAAAGCGCCGCCGGTCCGTTGCTGGCCCTGCTGACGCGCCTGCGCAACACCATCGCCCACCCGGCGCCGGCGAGTTTGCGTGCGCAACTGCTGGCCTACCTGCGCCAATTCGAAGAGCGCGCCGAGGCCGCCGGCGTGGTGCGCAACGATGTGTTGCTGGCCCGCTACGCCTTGTGCACCGCCCTGGACGAAGCGGTGTTGAGTACCCCATGGGGCGGCACCAGCGACTGGGGCAAGCAAAGCCTGCTGATCACCGTGCACAACGAAGCCTGGGGCGGCGAGAAGGTGTTCCAGTTGCTGGAGCATTGCCTGCAAAGCCCCCGCGAGCGGCTGTACCTGCTGGAGCTATTGTACCTGTGCATGTGCCTCGGTTTCGAAGGGCGCTACCGGGTAATGAACGACGGTCGCAGCCAACTGGAAGCGTTGCGTGAGCGCACCAGCGCGGTGATCCGCAGCGCCCGGGGCGACTACGAGCGCGAGCTGTCGCCGCACTGGCGCGGTGTCACCGTGGCCCGTGATCGGCTGGCGCAATTCATGCCGCCGTGGATCGCCGTGGCCATTGGCGTGGCGCTGCTGCTGGCGTTGCTGTTCGGCCTGCGCATGAAACTGGCCTCCGATGCCGAGCCGGTGTTCAAGAACATTCATTTCCTCGGTGAGATCCCGGTGCAGACCATCGACCGCCCCGTGGTGCAGCCGAAAGTGATCGAGCGCCCACGCCTGGCCGGCTTCCTCGCCGACGAAATCCGCGCCAACCGCATTGCGGTGGAAGATGCCGTCGACCGCTCGGTGGTGACCATCCGTGGCGATGAACTGTTCGCCTCGGGCAGCGCCAGCATCAAGGACGATTTCCAGCCATTGATGCTGCGCATCGCCGATGCGGTGCGCAAGGTCAAGGGTCAGGTCCTGGTCACCGGCCACAGCGACAATCGGCCGATCGCCACCCTCCGGTTCCCGTCCAACTGGGCGTTGTCCGAAGCGCGGGCGCAATCGGTGCTGCAAATTCTCTCGGCCAAGACCGGCCAGCCCGAGCGCTTCAGCGCCGAAGGCCGCAGCGACACCGAGCCGCTGGCGTCCAACGCCACCACAGAGGGGCGTGCGCGCAATCGTCGGGTTGAAATCACAGTATTGGCGGAGGGGGCCGAGTGAAGGCGTGTTTCAGTTTTATGACCCGCTGGGTCATCCCATTGCTGGGGCTGATCGCCCTGAGCCTGATCATCTGGTTCGTTGGCCCGCTGCTCGATTGGCTGGTGCCCGAAGGCCGGCGCTGGGCCTTGATCATCTTGGTGTTCGCGGTATGGATCGCCTACCGATTGTTCCGCATCATCCAGGCCCGCCGTCAGGCCGCCGAAGTGATGCGCAGCCTGGCCGCGCAAACCCCGCCGGACCCGACCAGCATCGCCACCGCCGAAGAACTCGAAACCCTGCGCCAGCGCATGGACGAAGCCTTGGCCTTGCTCAAGAAAGCCAAGCTGGGCGGCGACGAGCGCCGTAACCTCTACGAGCTGCCGTGGTACGTGATCATCGGCCCGCCGGGTTCGGGCAAGACCACCGCCCTGGTCAACTCCGGGCTGCATTTCCCGCTGGCCGCGCAATTGGGCGCCGGTGCCGTGCGCGGTGTCGGCGGTACGCGCAATTGCGATTGGTGGTTCACCGACCAGGCGGTCCTGCTCGACACCGCCGGCCGCTACACCACCCAGGACAGCGACGCGACCATCGACAAGGCCGCGTGGCTGGGCTTCCTCGGCCTGCTGAAAAAACAACGGGCCCGACGTCCGATTGACGGGGCGTTCATCGCCATCAGCCTGTCCGACCTGCTGCTGGGCAGCGACGCCGAGCGCGCCGCCCATGCCGCGGCGATTCGCTTGCGAATCCAGGAGTTGTACACCCAACTGGGCGTGCGCTTCCCGATCTACCTGATGCTCACCAAGCTCGACCTCGTGCCCGGGTTCATGGAGTATTTCGACACCCTGAGCAAGGAAGAGCGCGCCCAAGTCTGGGGCATGACCTTCGCCCTGGACGACGGCAAGAGCAACGACAGCCCGCTGGCGCACCTGCAAAGCGAATTCACCGGTCTTGAGCAGCGCCTCAACGACCGCCTGGTGGAGCGCCTGCAACAAGAGCGTGACCCGGCGCGGCGTGACCTGATCTACGGCTTCCCGCAGCAGTTCGGCGCCTTGAAGGATTGCCTGCAAAGCTTCCTCGAAGGCGTGTTCAAACCCAACGCCTTCGAAGAGCGGGTGTTGCTGCGCGGTGTGTATTTCACCAGCGGCACCCAGGAAGGCAGCCCGATCGACCGCCTGATCGGCTCCATGGCCCAGAGCATGAACCTGGACCGCCAGCACCTGGCGCGCCAGACCGGCACCGGGCGCAGCTACTTCATCGAAAAACTCTTCACCGCCGTGGCTTTCGCCGAACGCGGGTTGGTGGGCGTCGACCCGAAAGTCGAGCGTCGGCGTAAATGGATCGCTCGCGGTGTGCTGGCCTCCACGGTGGTGTTGGTGCTGGTGGTCAGCACGTTGTGGTGGGTCAGCTACCGGGCCAACCAGGCCTACATCGCCCAGGTCGATCAGAAGGTCGCGCCATTGGGCCAGACCGTGCAGAACCTCAGCCCGGCACAACGGGATGTCCTCGCGGTGTTGCCGCTGCTCAACGCCGTGAAGCACCTGGCCGACGACGCCCCGAGCTGGGCCGAAGGCCTGGGCCTGTACCAGGGTGACATGCTTGAAGCCGAGTCCGGCAGCGTCTATCGCAAGCTGCTGATCGCGGTGTTCGCGCCACGCCTGCTGACGCGCATCGAAGAGCAACTGCACAGCGGTGGCAATTCGGATTTCCTCTACGAAGGCTTGAAGGCCTACCTGATGCTCGCCGACACCGAGCATTACGACGCCGATTTCATCAAGGCCTGGATCGCCCTGGATTGGGACCGCAGCCTGCCGCGGGACTTGCCAGCCGAGCAGCGCCAGGCCCTGACCGGGCAGTTGCAGGCGCTGTTCGAGCGGCGTCCGCCCCTCGCGCGCCTTGACCCACGCCTGGTCGAAGACCTGCGCCGCCAGTTGCAGCAATTGCCGGTGGCCCAGCGGGTCTATGACCGGATCAAGCGGCAGAAACTGCCCGAAGGCATCCCGGACTTCCGCATCAACGAAGCCGCCGGGCGTGACGCCGCGCTGGTGTTCAGCCGCAAGAGCGGCAAGCCATTGGGCGAACCCTTGAGCGGGTTCTTCACCGTCAAGGGCTACCGCCAGGGTTTCTTGCTCAGCAGCCTGAGCCAGACCGGCACCCTGGCCGAAGAGCAATGGGTGCTGGGCCACGAAGAGGCCGACCAGCAGAACGTCGCCAGCCTGGCCGCCGACGTGCGTCGCCTGTACTTCCAGGACTATCTGCGCCAATGGGACGCCTTGCTGGCCGACATCGACTTCGTGCCGATCACCAGCGTGGCCCAGGCCGCCGATGTGCTGCGGGTGATTTCCGGCCCGACCTCACCGTTGAAAAAGCTGCTGGTGGCGGTGGCGAAGGAAACCGACCTGCAACAGGATGAGCGCCTGCTGGCCGCCCAAGGCGCACCGGTGGAAGGCGGCGTGGACAAGCTCAAGGAACGCCTGGGCAGCTTGCTCGGCCAGGAGCAGGCGACGCAAAACGCACCGGCGCAAAGCGATGACCCGATCACCGCGCACTTCGCCGAACTCAACAGCATCGTCAGCAAAAGCGAAGGCGAGCCGGCAGCCATCGACGGCTTGCTGGCGGACATGAACGCCTTGTACGTGCAGGTCAGCGCCATGGTCGGTGCCAGCGGCGACGCCTTGCTCGGCGAAGCCAAGAACCAGGCCTCGGCCGCCGCCACCCGCGTCAGCCTCAACGCCGAACGCCAGCCGCCGCTGGTGCAGGGCCTGGTCAAGTCGGTGGTCAACTCCACCACCAACAGCATGATGGGCGGGGTGCGCAATCAACTGAACGCCGCCTGGACCAGCGAAGTGGTGATCATCTATCGCCAATCCCTGGCCGGGCGCTATCCGATGTCGCCGGGCAGCGCGCGGGACGCGACCCTGGATGACTTCGGCCAGTTCTTCGGCGTCGGCGGGGTGATGGACAACTACTTCCGCAAGTACCTGCAACCTTACGTCGATACCTCGACCCCGACCTGGCGCTGGCAGCCGGGCGCAGCGCAGAAGCTCGGCATCGCCCCCGGCGTGCTGCAGACCTTCCAGCGCGCGGCGACCATCCGCGACGCGTTCTTCCGTTCCGGCGGCACCCAGCCGATGGTGCGTTTCGAACTCAAGCCGGTGGCGATGGACTCGACCATCACCCAGTTCCTGCTCGACCTCGACGGCCAGCAACTGAGCTACGACCACGGCCCGAGCCGCCCGACCGCCATGCAGTGGCCGAACCCGGGCAGCATTGGCGTGGTGCGGATCTCGATCATGCCGCCGTCGTCCAACGGTCGCTCCGGCATCACCCTGGATGGGCCGTGGGCATGGGTCCGCCTGCTGGAACAATCAGACCTGACCGCCGGCAACTCGCCGGATCGCTTCAACCTGCGGCTGCGGGTCGATGGCGCCAGCGCCTCTTATGAGCTGCGGGCCAACAGCGCCTTCAACCCGTTCAAGAGCCGGGTGCTCAGCGGCTTCAGCCTGCCGGAGCGGCTATGAGTACACCGGGCTTCTACGGCAAGTTGGCCAGCCGCGGTGACTTCGTCAGCCGTGGTTTGCCCCAGGGCTTTATCGGCCCGTGGGATTCGTGGCTGGCGGCGGGTTTGCTCGCCAGCCAGACCAGCCTCGGCGAGCGCTGGCTGGACGCCTATCTGGTCAGCCCGTTGTGGCGCTTCATGGTCGCGCCGGGGGTGTGTGGCCCGGACGCCGCTGTTGGGGTGGTGATGCCGAGCATCGATCGGGTCGGTCGTTATTTCCCGCTGACCATTGCCGTGCTGCTGGAGCCCGACGCGGACCCGGCCTCGGTGGTGGGCGGTGCGGACGAGTGGTTCGAGCGGGTCGAGAACCTGTTGCTGAGCACCCTGCGTGTCGAGGCCAGTTTCGAGGCGTTCAACGAACAACTGGAAACGCTCGGCAGCCCGATGTACCTGCCGCGCACGCCGAGCAGCCGTTTCGCCAGCCTGCATCGCTTCGATGCCAGCGACCCGCAGCGGCGCATGAGCGCCCTGGCCGAGGCGGCCTGTGAAGGCGTGAGCCTGTGGTGGGGCCAGGGATCGGAGCGCATTGCCCCGGGTTTGATGCGCTGCCAGGGATTGCCGGCGGCGGCTGATTTTGCGCAATTTTTGCTCGGCCAAGAAGGTGTTGTGTAGATGCGTCCAAGTGCCGGAAAAGCAATCAAGTCTGCAAGCAAGAGCCATGTCGGGATGGTCCGCCAGGTCAATGAAGACGCCTGCCTGGACCTGCCGGAAAACGGCCTCTGGGTCGTGGCCGACGGCATGGGCGGGCACGCGGCGGGCGACTACGTCAGCAGCCTGATCGTCGACAGCTTGCGCGGCATTGCCGTGGGGCGCTCGCTGGACGAATACGTTGCGGCGCTGCAAAGCGACCTGCTGCGGGTCAACGCCGCCGTGCGGGAGGAAACCGCCAACCGTGGCGTGACGATGATGGGCAGCACTGTGGTGGTGCTGGCCGTTCGCGACCTGCGTGGCATGTGCCTGTGGGCCGGTGACAGCCGTTTGTATCGCCTGCGCGACGGCGTGCTCGAAGGTATCTCCCGGGACCACAGCTATGTCCAGGACTTGCAGGACAGCGGCCTGCTCAGCGAAGCCGAGGCGCGCGTGCATCCTCGGGCCAACATCGTCACCCGGGCCATCGGCGTCGAGGCGCAACTGAACGTGGCGCTGACCGAACTGCTGCTGGTGCCTGGCGACAGCTACTTGTTGTGCAGCGACGGGCTGACCAAGACCGTCGAGGACGATGAAATCCGCGAAGTGTTGAGCCACGACGAGCCCGGCGAAATCGCCAGCAGCCTGGTGTCCCTGGGCCTGATGCGCGGCGCGCCAGACAACATCACCGTGGTGGTCGTGAAGGTGCCGTCATGAGCTTGACCCTGAACATTGTCATCCCCGGCTACGACATCGAAGGGCCGATCGGCGAAGGTGCGATGGCCAGCGTGTACCTGGCGACCCAGCGTTCGCTGGAGCGCAAGGTGGCGTTGAAAGTCATGGCCGCCGCCCTGGCCGCCGACCCGACCTTCTGCGAGCGTTTCCTGCGCGAAGGCAAGACCCTGGCCCGCTTGTCGCATCCGCACACCGTCACCATCCATGACATCGGCAACGTCGGTGAGCTGTATTACATGGCGATGGAATACCTGCCCAACGGCACGCTCAAGGAACGCATCGCCGCGGGCCTGACGCCGGAGCAGGGCCTGACCTACATTCGCCAGATCGCTTCGGCATTGGGTTATGCCCACGGGCTGGGTCTGGTCCACCGTGACGTCAAGCCGGCCAACATCCTGTTCCGCGCCGATGGCACGGCGGTGCTCTCGGACTTCGGCATCGCCAAGTCCCTCGACGACCGCACTCAGTTCACCCAGGCTGGTTTTGCTGTGGGTACGCCGAGCTACATGAGCCCTGAACAGGCCCGTGGGCAAGACATCGACGGCCGCGCCGACCTGTATGCCCTGGGCGTGGTGCTCTACGAAATCCTCGTCGGCAAACTGCCGTACACCGGCAACGACGCACTCTCCACGGCCCTGGCGCACCTGACCGAGCCGTTGCCGGAGTTACCAGTGCATCACGGCCGTTACCAGGACGTGTTGCGCAAGTTGCTGGCTAAGGACCCGGCGGAGCGTTTCCCGGACGCGGCGGCGTTGCTGCGGGCGTTGGATAACCTGCCTGAGGCATCGGCGGAAGCGACGCTGATCCGGCCGTTGTCGTTTGAACTGCCTGTCGCGCCGCCGGCGGTGGATGACTTGGCGGGCTTGACGCCCATGTCCATCGACATTCCGAGCGGCCCGGCTTATTCCCCTCCGCCGTCACAACCGCAGTCCAAACCCGTTCCGCCGCCGATAAAACCGACGGTTCAATCCTCGGTGTCGGAGCAGCGCAAGGGTCCGGTGTTCGCCCTGGCCGCCGTTGCGGTCGCCGTGGCGCTGGCGTTGGGTGGCGCGGGTTATTGGTGGTTGGCCGGTGACGATGGCAAGGACGTGAAGACGCCCGTGGCCACGAACACCTCGGTCAAGCCACCGGAAGTGAAGCCGCCGAAGGCCCCGGAAGTGCCGGCGGTCAAACCGCCCGTCGTCCCTGCGGCTCAGCCCCCCGTGGCGACCGCGGCCGCTGGCGGCCAGCGTCCGCTCTTGATGGCCGGCAAGAAAACCCTGTTCCAGCGCGTGCTCAGCAAGCCAGGGGCGAAACTCGCCGAGACGCCGGGCGCCGCACCGGGCAAGGCGCTGCCAGCGTTCTCGGTGTTGTATGTGTACCAGCGCAAGGACGTGGATGGCAGCGCCTGGGTTCGCGTCGGCGCGGCCACCGATGGGCGCAGCGACGGCTGGTTGCCCGCTGCCCAGGACAGCGACTGGAAGCAGAGCCTGGTGCGCAAGTTCACTGAACGTTCCGGCCGTGCGCCGGTGATGTTCCTGCGTCAGCCCGGCGAGGTGGAAAAACTCCTGGCTAACCCTTCGGCGGCCAAGAACGTGCTGCTCAAGGCCCAGCAGAGCCCCCAGGAAGATCAACAAGTGCTGGCCCTGGAACCGGCCGCCAGCGCCGTGCCGCAGAGCCAGTTCTACCTGTTGCCGATCTTCGATTCCCGCGAGAGCCTCGATGAGAACGGCCAGCCGGTGCAGTTGCTGAATGTCGCCTCCATCGACCCAGGCAACACGCCCAGGGCTTCGAACAACAACACGCCGATCACCACTGCCAACGCCGATGCATTCCGCACCGCCGTAGTGCTGGTGGTGGACACCACCGTGTCGATGCAGCCCTACATCGATCAGGTGCGCGATGTGGTCCATCAACTGCAAACCCGCATCGCCGAGCGCGGCGAGTTGGACAGTGTCAGTTTCGGCATGGTGGGTTTCCGCAGCAGCATCCAGAAAACCCCGGGCCTGGAATACGTCGCCAAGACCTTGATCACCCTCGAACAGGGCCGTGACCCGCAACGCTTCATGGAGCTGGCGCGGCAGGTCAAGGCCTCGACGGTGTCGAGCCATTCGTTCAACGAAGATGCGTTCGCCGGGGTCATGCAGGCCGTCGAAGCCATGGACTGGTCCGGTTACGGCGGGCGCTTGATCCTGTTGGTCACCGACGCCGGCGCCCTGCGCAAGAACGACCCGTTTGCCGCCACGCAAATGAACGAGGCCGAAGTGCGCCAGGCGGCGCTGGGCAAGCAAATCAAGATCTATGCCTTGCACCTGCTCAGCGACGCGGGCAAGAAAACTCATGCCGGCGCCCAGAGCCAATACCGGATCCTGACCGCCGACGCCAACCCGCAGATCGGCGACCTGTACATTCCGGTGCCCGGCGCGGATGTGCGCAAATTCGGCGAGCGGGTCGACGAGATCGGCTCGGTGTTCGCCGACCTGGTGCACCAGGTGCGCAGCAATAAGCCGCAAAGCGTGCCGCTGCTCAGCGCCGCGCCGAGCCTGGCCGATAAATCGGCGGCGGTCGGCTACGCGATGCACATGGACTTTTTGGGGCGCAAATCCGCCAGCCAGGCGCCGCAACTGGTCAGCGCCTGGACCGCCGACCGCGACCTGACCAACCCGGCGCTGCCGGCGTTCCAGGTCTGCGTGATGCTGACCAAGCTGCAACTCAACGACCTGCAGCAGTCGCTGAAGCTGATCGTCGACGCGGCTCGCAAGACCCAGAGCTCGCCCAAGGATTTCTTCCAGGAAATCGCCAGTGCCAGTGCCTACATGAGCCGCGACCCGTCGGCCCTGCGCAAAGGCGGCAACCTCGCCGATGGCGGGATTCTTGGCGAGTACCTGGAAGGGCTGCCGTACCGCAGCAAGTCGCTGAACATGACCCAGGACCTGTGGCTGTCCTTGAGCGTGGCCGAGCAGGAAGATTTCATCGACGAGCTGGATTCGAAAATCCGCCTCTACGAAACCTTCCACAACGACCTCGCCAACTGGGTGCGCTTCGGCGACGCCGAGCCGGGCGACGCCTTGTACCGCGTTCCGTTGTCGACGCTGCCGTGATGCTGACCCTGAACGCCGTGCACAAAAGCCGGGGCGCCGGCAGCCAGCGCTACAGCCTGGTGATTCCACGGCTGCATTTGCGCGGCGGTGAACAACTGGCGGTGGTCGGCCCCAGCGGCTGTGGCAAGAGCACCTTGTTGGATATGTTGGCGCTGGTGTTGGCGCCGGATCAGGCCGGGCAGTTCGATTTCACGCCCGCCGACTCGCCGCTGGACATCGCCAAATTGTGGCGTGCGTCGCAACAGGGCACCTTGGCCGAGCTGCGCAGCCGTTACCTGGGTTATGTTCTGCAAACCGGCGGCCTGCTGGGTTTTTTGGATGTGCGTGGCTACATCGCGTTGTCGCGCAAATTGCTGGGCTTGAAGGATGACGCTAGCGTGACGCGCCTGGCTGGGCAGTTGGACATTGCCGATCAACTGGACAAGAAACCGGCGGACTTATCCGTGGGCCAACGCCAGCGGGTCAGTTGTGCCCGGGCGTTGGCCCACGGCCCACGCCTGTTGCTGGCCGATGAGCCGACCGCCGCCCTCGCCCCGCTGAACGCCGAGCGCGTCATGCAGTTGCTGGTGGCCCAGGCCCGCGAACACGGCGTCTGCTGCGTAGTTGCCACCCACGACGCAGCGCTGGCCCGGGCCAGCGGTTTGCAGGTACGGCGCATCAGTTGCCGTCGCGATGCCGACGGCGGTGTCACCGCCACGCTCGGGGAGGCTTGCTGATGCGCGGCGCGCTGTTGGCTTCCCTGGCCTGGAAGGATTACCGCAACGATGCCTGGCTGTCGGCCTGCTCGGTGCTGGCTTTGGTGGCCGTGGTGGCGCCGTTGCTGGTGCTGATCGGCCTGAAGTTCGGCCTGGTCAGCAGCCTGACCGAGCGCTTGCAGAACGACCCGGCCACCCGGGAAATCATCCCCTTGGGCGGCGGTCGCTTCAGTGCCGAATTCGTCGAACAATTGAGCCAGCGCGGTGATGTGGCCTTTGCCTTGCCGCGCACCCGGCAGATCGCCGCCACGGCGGATTTGAGCAGCGAGGCGTCGGCTGTCACGGTCGAGATGATTCCCACCGCGGCCAACGATCCGTTGTTCGATCACTTGCCGGTGCCCCAAGGCTTGGATCAAGTGGTGCTCAGCCAGACCGCCGCTGAAAAACTCGGGGCCAAGGCGGGGGATTGGCTGCAGGCCAGTTTCGGCCGGCAGGTGGCCGGTCGCAGCGAGGCCCAGCGCACCCGCGTGCAGGTGCTGCAGGTGCTGCCACTGGAAGCCTTCGCCCGGGACGGCCTGTTCGCGCCGCTGGCGTTGCTGGAGGCGGCGGAGGATTACCGCGACGGCCGCGCCGTG
The DNA here is from genome assembly GCF_023701885.1 of Pseudomonas sp. CG7. Taxonomy (NCBI): domain Bacteria; kingdom Pseudomonadati; phylum Pseudomonadota; class Gammaproteobacteria; order Pseudomonadales; family Pseudomonadaceae; genus Pseudomonas; species Pseudomonas sp. CG7. The sequence continues at coordinate 84,002 of NZ_JABAEE010000019.1, forward strand.
CCTGCGTTCGGCTGGCCGGGCGATGCGGTGGGCGAGGCCGGGCAGCGCGTGTATCCGGCGTTTCGCTTGTATGCTCGCAGCCTCGGCGATGTCGAGCCGCTGCGGCAGTATTTCGCCGGGCAGAACCTGTTGGTATCGACCCAGGCCCAGACCATCGCACAAGTGCAATCGTTGAGCCGCAACCTGTCGATCGTGTTCTGGATCATCGCCGGGTTGGCCTTGGCCGGCGCGTTCGCGGCGATCTTTGCCGGTGCCTTGGCGGCGGTCGAGCGTAAGCGTCGGGAATTGTCGGTGTTGCGCCTGTTGGGGGTTTCCACCGCGGCGCTGTTGCTGTTCGTGGTGTTGCAGGCGCTCTACAGCGCCACGTTTGCGGCCCTGCTGAGTGCCGGCCTGTATGGCCTGGCGCAGTCAGGCCTGAATTATTTATTTGCACAGATGCCCGGCGAATACGCCAGTCATCTGTTGGTGCGTCACTACACCTTGGCCCTGGTGGCCGTGCTCGGCGTCAGCGCCGTCGCGGCGGCTTGCGGCGGCTGGCGAGTGGCGCGCATCCAGGCGTGTGAAGGAATTCGCGATGTATAAGTTATTAGGCGCCGCCGTGGCGCTGAGCCTCGCCAGCCTGACATGGGCTGATGAGGCCACGGACAAGCTGGACAACCCCAAGCCATTGCCCGACGACGTCAGCCTGCCGCTGCCGTGCGAAGGCCAGATGGTGTTCCGCTACGTCTACATCCTCGCCCAGGGCACCCTGGACGACCGCGAGATCAGCCTCGGCTACCCGTTCAGCGAAGGCGAGGCGGGCTATCAGCAGTCGTTCATTTCCGGCTACCGGCGCGACTTCATCAACGGCCAGTTCACCCTCAAGGACCTGCCCAAGGACTGGAACACGACCATCACGCCGTTGATGCCCAAGACCGACGCCAAGACGCCGCTCAAGCCGATGCTGTACTTCATTGGCAAGTACGAGGTCACGGCCCGGCAATACGCCCAGGTCATGGCCCAAGCGCAATCACTGGCCAGCGGCGAAGCGGCGCCAGCCTGCGAAACCTTGCAAGCCGAGTTGCCCCAAGGCGTGGCCGGGCGTTTGCCCAAGGTGAAACTGTCGAAATTCGAGGCCGAGCGCTTCTCGGCGGTGTACAGCGCCTGGCTGATGAAATACCACAAGGACCTGCTGCCGGTCAGCGGTCGCGGCACCTCCGCCGAAGACGGCGGGCTGGGGTTCGTGCGCTTGCCAACGGAAGTCGAGTGGGAATTCGCTGCTCGTGGCGGCCAAGCTGTGAGTCGTCAGGACCTGGAAGGGCGCCTGTTCCCTCGGCGCCTGGAAGGCAGTGAAAGCGACGGACCCCTGGCCGATTGGGCGGTATTCAACCAGGTCGCCGGCGGCACTGGCCAGGCGGCCCGGCTGATGCCCATCGGCACCAAGCTGCCGAACCCCATCGGCTTGTTCGATGTGGTGGGCAACGCGGCCGAGAGGGTCCAGGAATCCTTCCAGTTGGTGCATGCCGGGCGCCGCCAGGGCGCCTATGGCGGCTTCGTGGTCAAGGGCGGCAACTACCTGGAAGGCGAGGGCACGCTGTTCACCGGCATGCGCCGCGAGTACCCGTTATTCACGGCCGATGGCACCGAGCAAAGCAACGAGACCACCGGTTTTCGCGTGGCCGTCGGCGCGTTGTCGGCGCCGCGTTCGCGCTACAAGGAATTGTTCGCCCAATGGCAGAAAGAGGGGCGGCTCGCGTCGCTGACCGACGCCATCGACGATGCCGACGACCCGACCAAGCGCCTGGACAGCATCATCGCCGCCAGCGTCGATCCGCGCCTGCAAGCCGAACTGGGCCTGGTCAACGAAGAGCTCAAGCGCAACGTCTCGCTCATCGCCCAGCAGCGCGAGGAAGCGGCGGGCAACCTGATCCAGTCCTCGGCCCTGGTGGCCGAGACCGTCAACAACTACAACATTCGCCTGACCAATCTGCAGAACAGTCGGCAAGCCGCCTTGGACGCCAAGGACGAGGCCAGCGCCACGCTGTTCGCCACGGCCATCGACAACGGCCGCAGCGCGCTGGATGGCGCGGTGGCGATCTACATCGACAACCTGGCCACCGGCACGCGCTACACCGATGCCGTGATCCAGGCGCAGTTTCAGCGCATCAAGGAAGAATTGGAGCGCAAACCGGTGCTGGGCAAGAGCCTGGTGGCGCGTGCAACGTTATTCGTTCGTCATGTCGGGGATTATCGTCAGCATAAACGAGCCGACCCGGCGGCGATATTGAAGGAATTGCTCGCATCGAACGCTCAGCGGTCTTGAGTGTTCGTTGTCAGCGAGCTTGGAAGGGACTCAGGCGGCGATAGCGCCGTGCTGAGCTGGTCAACACTTAAAAAGAGAACACAACTATGCTTTTCTCCCGTAAACCTTTGGCTTCGGTTTCCAAGCGTCACTTGCTGATGGTCGCTGTCGGCTTCAGCACCGTACTGACCGGCTGCGCCACGTCGCCGACGTCCAAGGTCGCGTCGAGCACCAAGGTCGAGTACTACCCGAACTGCTACGAGCCGGTGCAGCACTTGCGCGCCACCGAAGGCAACATGACCAAGTCGGTTGTCACCGGTGCGGCCGTTGGCGCGGTCGGCGGGGCGCTGCTGGGCGCCCTGACCGCTGACAAGGAAGATCGTGGTCGCAACGCCGCCATCGGTGCCGCGGGCGGCGCCTTGGCCGGTGGTGCCGCCGGTTATTACACCGAGCGCCAGAAGCAGATCGCCGATGACAACATGCGCATCGCCTCTTACGCTGCCGACGTTAGCAAAAGCGCTTCGGACATCGACCGCAGCACCGCCTACGCCAAGACCTCGCAGCAGTGCTACCAGAACGCGTTCAGCAAACTGGTTGCCGACCGCAAGGCCAAGACCATCAACGACACCGAAGGCCGCAAGCGCCTGGCGGAAATCGTCGCGGGCCTGAAAGAGTCGAACGACCTGATCGTCGCGGTCAACGGCAAAGCCTCCGAAGACCTGAACAACTACACCCAGGCCTACGAGAAAGACCTGCAGCAAGTGGGTGTGCAGCGTACTGACGTGGTGACCGTGGCCACTGCCGATACCACGCAGGTTGTGGCGGCTCAGACCAGCACCAAGACCAAGAAGAAAGTGACGCCGGCGAAGAAGAAAGAGCTGCCAGTCGTGCCGAAAGAAGCGGTCGCCACTGAGAAGACCTTGCAGGACGCCAAGGCCAAGCAAGATCAAAGCAAGCAGGTTGCCAGCGCGGGTACTACTCAGGTGAACAGCATGTGCAAAAACCCGGACCTGGGCGACTGGGCACCGGTTCCTTGCCCGAATGTTTGATTGAGTGAGGGTGGCTGATCATCCCCTTGGGGAGTGATCACTGTGTGAAACCTGTGGGAGCGGGCTTGCTCGCGAAGGCGTCGGTTCAGTTGGCATCAATGTCGACTGACCCACCGCCATCGCGAGCAAGCTCGCTCCCACAGTTGTTTTTGGGGTGATCGAAATGTCCGCAACACCCCCAATCCCCTGTGGGAGCGGGCTTGCTCGCGAAGGCGTCTGTTCAGTCGGTATCAATGTCGCCTGATACTCCGCTTTCGCGAGCAAGCCCGCTCCCATAATGGGTTGGTGTTGAACTTGAGATTCGGTTCGACACGGAACCCTGTGGGAGCGAGCTTGCTCGCGATGGCGCCGGCCCAGCTTGCATCAAAGCAAGGCGCTACCCCTTGGCACCAGGCGCCGCCATCTCCTTGGTTTCCAAATGATCCAACGCCCGCTCGACCAACAACTGCA